>CAISHO010000081.1 GCA_903885165.1 uncultured Nitrosomonadales bacterium
ACCCGCGCCAATAACAGTAATATTCATTTAATAATCAATAAGATATAGGATTGAGGATTGAGGATTGAGGATTGAGGATTGAGGATTGAGACAAAACAAAATCTACCAGCTAAACACTCGATCCTGGATCCTGCATTTACTCGCCCCACACTTCGACGCTGCGCACATAGCCCGTCTCACCGTCTTTGTGGCGAACTTTAATCCAGCCTGTTCCGGTGTTTTCCAGCAACTCCAGCGCAACCTGAGCACGCACCTGAATCAGGCGCGCAGCGCCCTCATCCGGATCTTTACGCACATCAACCATCGGATTCAAAGCGAAGACATATTTCTTGTTGGTCAGCACACGCTTTTCCAGCCAGTACAAGCCGCCGGAATGATCGCGCACCTTAACCCAGTTATCCAGCGACACCACCTGCTCAAAGGGCATATAGCGATTGACGACAAACAATTTTTTAGCCTTGAGCGAGGGCGCGTCATAGAGTATCGCCGTACCATCTCCCACCGACACGTGCTCTACCGCCTGCACGGTGCCGCACAGGGACAAGGCCATTAACAAGAAACTCGCGCAGCCACGAACCGTACCCCTCGCCCTTTGGGAGAGGGGGAGCGGGGGTGACGGAACGTGCATGGCAGGTTTCATCGCCATGCCCGTTAGGATGGCAAGCGATTTCATCAATGTGTGGTCGTTGAAGCCGCTTCAACCTGCTGTTGCTTCTGTTTCAAATACAGCGCTTCGAAATTGATCGGGTTCAACATAACCGGCGCAAAGCCGGCACGAACGGATACATCGGAGACCACTTCACGCAAGTACGGGAACAGGATGTTAGGGCACATCACGGCCAGCAGCGGTTCCATTTCGGCGTCAGACAAATTGCGCACGGTGAAGATACCGGCTTGCTTGGCTTCGATCAGGAACATCACCTTTTCTGCCAGTTTAGCGGTCACGGTAGCGGTCACGCTCACTTCAAAAACACCCTCATCCACCTGTGTCGCAGCGGTGTGCAACTGCACTTCGATTTGTGGATTTTCACGTTCCAGAAAGATCTGTGGCGCGTGAGGGATTTCCAGAGACAGATCCTTGGTGTAGATCTTGTCCATATTGAACATTCCAGCAGTGTTTTCCTGAGCAACTTCAGTCATGTTTCGTCCTTTGATTATTTAGCCAATAATGCATTGAGTTCGCCAGCCTGATCCAATGCAGCTAGATCATCGTAACCGCCGACATGTAGTCCATCGATAAAAATTTGCGGCACCGTACGCCGACCTGTTTTCTCCACCATCGCGATGCGCAACTCAGGTTGCAAATCGATGCGGATTTTTTCAATCTCAGTGACGCCGCGACGCTTCAAGAGCTGCTCAGCCCTGATGCAATAAGGACACACTTCGGTGCTGTACATGATGATAGTCGCCATTATTTTTGTACCGGCAGGCTGGCCTTTTGCCACGCCATCATGCCACCTGATAAATTATAAGTCTGAGTAAATCCCTGCTTGGCGAGCGTAGCACACGCCATGCCGGAACGATTGCCGCTACGGCAAACCACCACAATCGGTTTGTCCTGATATTTGGTCAACTCACCGATACGCTCCTTGAGTTTACCCAGTGGAATCAAATGCGCATTCAACAAATGACCTGTTTTGAACTCATCCGGCTGACGCACATCCAGCACAAACGCATTTTTGTGATTGATCAACTGCACGGCACCGCTGGTATCAACATCCGTAATACCGCGAACGCGATTGCCCAAAATATTCCATAACAACATCGCACCGCTCATCAGGGCGAGCGAAATTGGGAAAAAATTACTGGTTATGAACTGCACGGGCATACTCCTGTTCTGTCTGGAGGGCGAATTCTAGCAGAGCGGCAAAATGTGCGGGGTCTTTCTGAGCGTATCGGCTCAACTGAGACTTAGCATCCGCATTGCCAGGATAGGACCAGATCGCGGCATGCAACATTTGCCTAGCCTCTGCCGCCCGCCCGTCCTGCGCCAGCAAAAACGCCTGACGATAGGCTACGGGGGCTATAGGTACATAGCGGATAACCTGAGAATTGAGTGCCAGCTTAGCCTTGAGATTATCCCCACTCACCTCCGCATAGTTACTCATAAACAACTCTGCATAGGGCGACAACAAGGAACTGCCATGTACCGCAACCAGTCCGTCACGTACGCGTTGCGGAGTCTGAACACCGCTGGCTGGCGTGAGCGTCTCTTTTAACTGTGCATAGCCCGACTTCAATTGCAGCAACGAGAAAAATCCCAGCAAAATCATGATTGCGACCGAAATCCGCCCCGCTATTTTCAATTCCAGCCGGTAGCGCGTCTCATCGAACAGTCCCAGCAAGAGGGACGCAACTGCCAGAAAGTAGGCATACCACAAGGGATATTCGAGCAGGCTGTGTATCCCCAGCACACCCAGCGCCGCATAACCCCACCAGTGCGCACTACTCAACGCCACGCGCCGCAAACCATACAGCCATGCAGCCAATCCTGCAAAAAAGACCGACACTCCTGCTATCCCCGCTTCCGCTGCCAATTGAAAAATCAGGTTATGCGCATTATTGTACAGACCTGAAATATGCGTCTGGCGCAACACGGGGCCCAATTGAAAATGTTGCCAGGCAAACTGACCAAAACCGGCCCCCAACCAAGGTGACTGTAGAAACATCAACCACGCTTCATGCCACAAATATACGCGAATTCCGCCGGACGCTGTATCAGCGAACATACGCTGCATGATGTCGTAACCGCTGCCGGCTCCCTTCATAAAGGACAGTTGCACCACCCCATGCATCAAACCAAATCCTGCCAGCAACAGCAAACTGTA
>CAISHO010000082.1 GCA_903885165.1 uncultured Nitrosomonadales bacterium
GCTTCTGAATATATATACCAAGGCTGCTACACTGTGCAGCCTACCTATCAATTTATCTGTTGAATTGCGATGGCACTGGATTGAAAAAATACGCCTACAAATCAGCTACAAAAAACAAAACATGCACCACAAAATAAAAAAGCACCTAGAGTTTTATCTCTAAGTGCTTGATTATTTGGGGTGGCTGATGGGGCTCGAACCCACGACAACAGGAATCACAATCCTGGACTCTACCAACTGAGCTACAGCCACCATTAAACTTTTCGAACTTACGTTCGGCCCTGCAGACACTGGTGTGCCCAACAGGAATCGAACCTGTAACCCCCAGCTTAGAAGGCTGGTGCTCTATCCGGTTGAGCTATGGGCACAAATTCTTTTTCAGCCGGATGGAGCAACGGCTGAAACACTCAAATACCTGGTCGGGGTGGAGAGATTCGAACTCCCGACATCCTGCTCCCAAAGCAGGCGCGCTACCAGGCTACGCTACACCCCGAAGGCTGCGCATTATACAGACGCAGCCCGATAAAGCAACGCCGTTTTTACATTTCTTTTAACTTTTGCATCGCCAGCACCAGATAGTAGCCCATGGACCACAAAGTCAGCAGCGCCGCCATGTACAGCAGCACAGACCCGATCACTTGACCATCCACGCCAGCCCATTCACCCTGATAAAGCAACAAGGCGATCGCAAGCATTTGAAACGTTGTCTTAATTTTCCCCAGCATGGAAACAGCGACACTGCTGCTCTTGCCCACTTTGGCCATCCATTCACGCAACGCAGAGATGGTAATTTCGCGACCGATGATGATAAAGGCGATCATGGCATCCGCACGACCCAGTTTGACTAGCAGGATCAGCGCTGCGGCCACCATCAATTTATCCGCAACCGGGTCGAGAAAAGCGCCGAAAGCCGAGGATTGATTGAGTTTGCGTGCCAGATAACCATCCAACCAGTCTGTCACAGCCGCCAGAACAAAGACGCCGGTGGCGATTTGATTCTTCAAATGGGGAAGCAGCGTCTCATCGGACAGATAAAATGCCGTGACGAACACCGGAATGAGCAGAATTCTCAGCCAGGTGAGCAAATTAGGGATATTTATATTCATGTGATTAGTGTAGCCGTTGATAAATCACTTGAGCAAGCGATTTACTGATTCCTTCCACCTGACTGAGTTGTTCGACACTCGCCTGTGTGACCTCGCGCAGCCCGCCAAAATGGGTCAGCAGACTGCGGCGACGCTTATCCCCTACCCCGGCGATCTCTTCCAGACTGGAGGTGGTGCGCGCCTTGCCGCGTTTGGCGCGATGACCTGTGATGGCGAAACGATGTGCCTCATCGCGTATCTGCTGGATCAGATGCAGCGCAGGATCTGAGCTTTGCATCTGTTTCGCCGTACCATCGGGGAAAATCAATTGCTCCATACCCGCCTTGCGCTCAACCCCTTTGGCGACGCCGACCAGTGCCATATCATGCAAGCCCAGCGTCTGCATCACCTCCATCGCGATGTGCAACTGACCTAGCCCCCCGTCGATCAGGATCAAATCAGGCCGCGCGCCCTCGCCCCTCACCAGCTTTTCGTATCTGCGCGTGAGCGCGAATCGCATCGCCGCATAATCGTCGCCGGGCGTGATCGCGCCGGCAGCCTGCACCGCACCTGCGACCTGACTCAGCACGGGAATGTTATAGCGCCGATATTGCGATGAGTGCATATTCAGACTCTCATACACAACGCAGGAAGCGACCGTCGCCTCCCCCATGGTATGACTGATATCAAAACATTCGATGCGCTGCACAGAAGGCATCTGTAGCCACTCACGCAGGCGATCCAGACGCAGTTGCTGACCGCCCTGCTGGGATAGACGCTGTTGCAGCGCCAGTTGCGCGTTGCGCTGAGCCATTTCCAGCCACTGACGACGTTCGCCGCCGGATGCCGTACTGATGCGCACAACATGTCCTGCCTGCTCGGATAACAACTGCGAGAGCGTCTCGTCATGACAATCTGCCGCCAGCACCAGCAAGGGCGGCACCGCACGCCCCAGATAATGCTGGGCAATAAAAGCCTGCACGATGTCGCCTGCGGATAAATCCTCGGCGTGTTCGGGGAAAAAACTCTTATCGCCCTGATGCCGACCGCCGCGCACCATCGCCAGATTTACGCAGACCAATCCGCCGGACTGCTCAGAGAGCGCGATGATGTCCGCATCGGTCGTCCCGCCAGTCGATTCGACGAATTGCTTTTGCTGTACGGTGTGCAGCGCGCGTAACTGATCGCGCAGCACCGCCGCCTGCTCGTAGCGCATCTCTTCCGCCGCCACTTCCATCGCGCCCCTTAATTTGCCCTCGACCTCCTGATGACGACCTTGTAACAACAACACCGCGCTGTGGATGTCCGCCTGATAATCCACTTCGGAGATTAAGTTGACGCAAGGCGCTGTGCAGCGATTGATCTGATGTAAAAGACAAGGCCGCGTACGGTTGTTGAACACGCTGTCCTCACAAGTGCGGATGCGAAAAATCCGCTGCAACAACTGGATCGATTCCTTCGCCGCATAGGAATTGGGGTAAGGACCGAAGTGCTGATGCTGACGGTTGGGCGCACCGCGATAATAGGTGATACGCGGAAAACGTTCGCCGGTAAGAACGATATATGGATAAGATTTATCGTCTCTAAACAATATGTTATAGCGTGGTTTTAAAGACTTTATTAAGTTGTTTTCGAGCAGCAGTGCTTCCGCTTCCGAGCGCGTCACCGTAGTTTCGATGCGCGCGATGTGTGACACCATCAGCCGGATGCGCGGCGAAACATTGGTCTTCTGAAAGTAGGAAGAGACACGTTTTTTTAACTGATTTGCCTTGCCGACATAAAGTACGGCACCGCGACTATCGTAGTAACGGTACACGCCCGGCAGCAGCGGCAGACTAGCCAGAATCGGCTTGGGGTCGAATTTATCGACCCCGGCCTGCGGCTCAGTGGTGTCCAAAGAAGCCGACATACCACAACACAACCAGTGCACACAGTCCGCCTGCTATCAGCACATAAAAGGGCCAGACTGTTTGCTTCTCGGCATAAGGATCGACCAGAGAACGGCTCGCCCCTGCCGGCAAATCGGCCAGTCGGGTGAGCGAAGTGCCGAATGGGATATTGATGCGCGCCCGTGCGTTGATCGCCCAACCATTGGCATCCAGTATCGGTGCCAGACTGCGCTTTTTCAGTTTAAACCAAGCCAGCATCACCGCAGGACCCGAGATCAGCAACAGCAAGCCTGCCAGTGCCAGCGGAATCTGCCAGAATTTCAAACCTAACAGGCCGCCCACCACGGAAGCAAAGATACCGCCGATAGCACCGATCGCAAGCCCGATCGCCGCAAAAATACCGGCGAACTTGCCGACATCGAACATAGGTTTTGGCACTACCGGTGCTGGGTTTGCCACCACTGCCTTACCACTCTCTGTCACCGCCTTGATCAAGCCGGTTTCAGCGGCACTGGCCTTGGCGGCGGCAAGCTTCTGCAATCCTTCGCTGATCATCCTGATCAGATTTTTATACGGCGACCAGAACGCCTGACGCAGGCTAATCGGATGGTTGATGATGCGCACGATAGTCGCATCCCAGTCCTGCCCCTTGCGATCGTAAAAAACCCCGTTGCGGCCGACCAGCAGATAATCCGCATCTCCTGCCGTAAAACCCGCCGCGATGCTCATTTTATCCGTCCCGCGCACGCAATCACAGTACACCAGACACACACCGCTCATGGTCGCGAATCCCGCGTGTTTGTTGACATCTTCTACCTTGACGATCAACTCGCAACTGCGTCCGTCCAGATACAGCGTGCCAACCTGAAAGATCGCCTTCTCGCGTCCGGTATAGAAATTGCGGAACGAGACAAAATTGTTAACCAGCGTATACAAGTCGCGCTGATAGTGCAGCAATCTCTCCACATCGTCGATCGCCTTAACCTCTGCCGCCACGGCTTTATCCTGTTCGATCAGCGCCAGCAAATCCGTTGGCTCTTGTCCGACCAGTATCGCACTCAGACGCTCATGCCCCAGTTGCGCCACGCCCGTGTCAGGACGCGCGCCCTGCCAGCCGTCAAAAGCGGAAAACTTATCGCAAAGCAATTCCCATTCATCCGCCGTGAGCTCCGCCTTCTCGCCCAGCAAGGGCTTAACCACCAACTCATTGAGCGCGCGCAGTTTCGCCTGCCACGCAGGATTGATGCCGTGTATTAAGGGTAATGCTTTATCGGGCGCGATGGTGGCCAGCGGGAAACCCGCCACCTCCGAACTTTGCGCCGACAGACTTTGCGTCGCGAGAAACTGATAATCAGCGACCGAGCGACTCAATGGGTCAGCCGCACGCGCGTCATAAGAAGCCAACTGGCAGCGCGTAAAGTAATCCGCCACTTTATCCTGAACCGCATGAAACGTATCCGCCGCCTCATTTGTTTTATCATTTAAAAACAATATACTAGAATCTGTCTCGGCGATTTTATGCCATTCTATCCAGTCGGCAACGCCAGCAAAGAATTGTTCAGCGAGCGCCTGATCCACGCCCGCCTCGCCGCCCTGATCGGGGGTCGAACCGGTACAACGTATGATGTCACCGATGATGGCCGTCGTGGCCGCATCCTGATTAGGCGTGACCACGCCATCACCGTTGAACGCCTGTCCTGCGACCAGCTTGCCGATATCGGCCATGTCGGCCAGTGAAATCTCAGCAGCATTGGATTTGCCCAGACTCTTCAAAATGAGCTGTGCAGAGGCAAGCAACTGACGTCCGCCATCGGTGCTGTTATCAATATTCGCGAGAGCCAGGCGATCGCCCCCCTTCACCAGCAAACTGGCATCTTTCAGCCTCCCGGCTGCCCAGTCTATCGCCGCCAGCACCTCGTTGGCACGCACCCGGCCATCCCCGTCGCTGTCGATCAGATCCAGCGTGCGTGTGTCGAACTCGATGCCGCGCGTCGGACAACTCAAGGCCACCCAGAGTTTCTGATCCAATTCTTTGAGCGCCAGTAAATCGGCACCGCTGTCGAGCTGCACCTGATCGAAACCGCCTGCACGGAAAAACTTCCACTGATGCTTAGCGCTCATCTCGTCACCTTAAAAAATATATTAATAATCAGAAAAATAAAAACTAACTTACGTGCTGTTGCAACGTGTATTTCGCCTGGTCATCCTGTCCCAACACGCGAACCAAATACGGCATTACGTCCGTCAACACGGCGTGCAGATTAAAGGGCGGATTGAGAATAAACATGCCGCTGCCATGCATACCGAAACCATCGGCGCTCAACCCCTGCACGCTGAGTGCCACGTGCAGCCAACTCTTGACCGGCAACGTTTTAAGTTCTTCAGGCAGTTGACGCGCATCGGCGCGCTGTAACTCAGGATACCAAATCGCATACATACCTCCAGGAAAGCGCTTTAAGCCTTCCTGGAGCGCAGACACGACACGCTGGTAATCCTGTTTATCTTCGTAGGGCGGATCGATCAGCACCAGCGCACGGCGCGGCGGCGGCGGTAACAAGGCTTTCAGCGCGCCAAAGCCATCCCCGGTCTGTACCACGACGCCGTGACCTGCGAAATTCTCGTGCAGCAACTGGCTATCTGTCGAATGCAGCTCGTACAGACGCATCTTATCGTCGGCGCGCAACAGTTCCTGAGCGACCAGCGGAGAACCAGGATAAAGCCGCATCTCCCCGTCCGGGTTGATGTGTTTGATCAGCGCGACGTAATCGGCTAACGGCGCCGGCAAATCATCTCGATTCCACAGCCGCGCGATCCCGCTTTCATATTCGGCATTCTGGGTGGCATAGCCGGTATCGAGTTCATAGCAACCGGCACCGGCGTGGGTGTCGATGTACCAGAATGGTTTATCCTTCTGCGCCATATAGCGCAGCAACTGTATCTCGATAAAGTGTTTCAACACATCGGCGTGATTGCCGGCGTGAAAAGCGTGGCGGTAGCTCAGCATGAATTTTATTTTTTTGTTCGGGACACGATTGTGCCATGCCCGCACTGAGTTCACAAACAGGCAAATCGATGGTTTGACATTTCAATCAGTTTAAACGCCCTCAGCGGACCGAATAATAAGTCGCGCTAAACTTCACCGTCCTGCCGCCGATAAGTTCATTAAGGGCAACAGATAGAATCAACGATAGCAGTAGTCGGAAGTGCACTTGAGGCGAAGTTGGGTCACAATAGCGCACCTACGTTTTATTGGAACATGCTATGACTGACGCTGCCGATTTACTGCTATTGCGTGACAAGTTGCGAGAATTTGCATTTGCCCGCGACTGGGATCAGTTTCACTCCCCCAAAAACCTGTCGATGGCGCTGATGGTTGAAGTCGCCGAACTGATGGAGCATTTTCAATGGTTAACCGAAGCCCAGTCGGCTGATCTGCAGCCCGGAAAACAGGCGGAAGTCGCCGAAGAACTGGCGGATGTATTGCTGTATCTGGTACGTTTATCGGATAAACTGGGCGTAAATTTAAAGGACGCCGCCCTGCAAAAAATTGAAAAAAATGCGGCGAAATATCCAGCGGACAGGGTACGTGGCAGTGCAAAGAAATATTCTGAATACTGAATCCGACTCGTCACATCTGCTGCCATTGAAAATCTTCCTAGTGCCGCCGTTGAGATCGAAAGCACTTTCTCGACATTCTAAAGGCATATCACCAACCCGAATGATACGCTGGTCAGTACGCCCGGGCGGAACCGCTCGCATTCCGCCCGAGCAGCCCTACGAAACCCACACCCCTGATTCCCCGCTTTTCATTGTGCCGATGACAGATGCCTGTGCAAACCCGGCCTGATTGAAACACGCCAGTACCTCATCAACGGACTCCGGTGAGACGGCCACCAATAAACCGCCACTGGTCTGTGGATCGGCCAGCAGACGTTGCTGCCAGTGCACGATGTTGTCAGCAAAGTGAATGTCGCGACCGTAACTCTCCAGATTGCGCTCGATCGCACCGGGGCCGATGCCCTGCTGGATCAACGGCAAAGCGGCGGACAGCAAAGGCACCCGATCGAAATGAATTTCACCGCTCAAATTTGAACCGCGACTCATCTCCAGCAAATGCCCCAGCAGGCCAAACCCGGTCACATCGGTCAGTGCATGCACACAGTCCATGCCGCCCAACACCGAACCTACGCTATTGAGCCGCGTGGTGTTATCAATCATCTGCGCGTAACCTTCCTCTGAGAGCACGCCCTTCTTCAAGGCAGAAGCCATCACGCCGACGCCCAAGCCCTTGCCCAGAATCAGCACATCATTCTCATGCGCACTGCTATTTTTCCTGACACGATCGGGATGCACGATACCCAGGGCCACCAGCCCGTAGATGGGTTCCGGCGTGTCGATCGAATGTCCGCCCGCCAGCGGAATACCCGCCGCTTTGCAGACCGACTCACCGCCTTGCAGAATGGCGCGTATAGTCTCGACCGATAGTTTACCGATCGGCATGCCGACAATCGCCAGCGCCATGATGGGCGTTCCACCCATCGCATACACGTCGGACAACGCATTGGTCGCCGCGATACGGCCGAAATCAAACGGGTCATCGACAATCGGCATGAAAAAATCGGTGGTGGCAATGATCGCCTGCGTATCGTTCAACCGATACACCGCAGCATCATCGCTGGTCTCCGTGCCAACCAACAGATCCGGATAGGGTAACTTTTCTTTCGCTTCTCCTAAAATTTGTTGCAACAAGGCAGGTGCAATTTTGCAACCGCAACCGCCGCCGTGCGACAATTGGGTCAGCTTTACTTCTATTTCTTCCGACATGGGTGCCTTTATATATGCTGTTCAGAACCGCAAAACTAGCACAACTGGCAGAGTTTGACGACATTATTGATGTGCGCACCCCGGCAGAATTCGCCGATGACCACATTCCCGGCGCGATCAACTGCCCGGTATTTACCGATGAGGAGCGCGTGATCGTCGGTACATTATACAAACAGGTGTCCCCATTTGAAGGGCGTAAAGTGGGCGCAGCAATGGTGGCAAAAAACATCGCCCACCATCTGGAGAACTGTTTCAAAGATCATCCAAAATCCTGGAAGCCGGTGATCTATTGCTGGCGGGGCGGACAGCGCAGTGGCGCGATGAGCATCATCCTCTCACAAGTCGGCTGGGCGGCGCATAAACTCGAAGGCGGATACAAGACCTATCGGCGCGCCGTTCTGGATGAACTCGAAGTGCTGCCGCAAAAATTCACCTTGCGCATCCTGTGCGGGCCGACCGGTTCGGGCAAGAGCCGACTGTTAACCGCACTGTCCGGGAATGGCTTGCAAATATTGGATCTGGAGCAACTGGCGCAACATCGCGGTTCGCTCTTAGGCCGCCTGCCCGGACAGGAACAGCCTACACAGAAAAGTTTCGACAGTGCGCTGCTGCTCGCCCTGAATAAACTGAACCCTGAACGCCCCGTGTATGTGGAAGCCGAGAGCAACAAGATCGGCCTGATCACGCTACCCAAAGCACTGGTGACCGCGATGCATGCCAGCGAGTGTATTCTGATGGAGACGCCACTGGCGACCCGCGTCGCAGGGCTCCTGGAAGACTATCGCTACTATGTCGAAAACCCGCAATTACTGATAGACCACCTGCAACCGTTGCATCAGTTTCACGGTGAAAAGCAACTGTCACGCTGGTCAGATCTGATCCATGCCGGCGACTTTGCCACCATGGTCGGCGAATTGCTTACCCTGCATTACGACCCCAGCTATCTGCGCGCGACCGCCAAGCACTATACAAAATTCCCTGATGCAAGGCGTATTCCCATGCCAAACATCGATGTTAAATCACTCGAACATATTACTTCAACTATTTGAATGTTAGATAAATTCAATTGCATTGCAATCCGGATCGCGACAGAACACGGCACCGCGACCGGACTGACTCAAGGTATAAGCCACGCCCGAGCGTTCCAATTTTTCAAGCAACGCGCTTCTATCCGACACGCTCAATGCGACATGGCGATCCCGCCCGCCGTGCTCGGGACGCGATAAACCCGACTCAGGATTGGGCAACAACATCAGGTGTATCTGCTGATTTCCCACGTCATACCACACCCCGTCGAAACTCATGGCGGGACGATTTAGATTCACTTTTAACCCGAGCACGCCTTCATAGAATTCGCGTGCACGAGACAAATCGGCGACCAAAAAACTGCTGTGGTGTATGCCTGTAATCATCTAAAACTCCTAATTATGAAAGTGGAACGCCCCGTTGTGGCTTCCACCCTACCTTGTTGTGACCCGTAGGGCGGAACGCGTGCGATTCCGCCGGGGCGGAACGCCCCTTTGGGGCTTCCGCCCTACGAATTTTTCTCTCCAGCCCAATCCAAAGGGTATGCCCCCGCCTTAACCCATTGAAAAAATGTGGAATATGGCCAATCTTTAACCGCTTTCACATGACCGTGTTTGACGGGGTTGAAATGCAGGTAATCCAGATGGCGCGCATAATCTTCATCGTCTCGAATAACATGCTCCCAAAAGCGACGTTGCCAAATGCCACGCTCTCTCCTAGCAATTTGCACCGATGAACGGCATTCCTCGGAAGGAATTGCACGTGAAAAACGGATTTTTATTGCCTTGATTCTATTTGAAAAATCATCGTCACCCGGAGGCAAAGTGATCACACAATGCAGATGTTCAGGCAGTACCACCCAAGCGTCGATATGAAAGGGGCGATCGATACGGGTGCGCCGCACCGCTTCCCGAAAAGCATCAATACGCCGCACCAACAAATCCGAATGGCGATTCTGCAGGTTGATGGTAAAGAAGTAAGTTCCACCCGGTACGCGATAACGACGATAGTCAGACATTACCACACTCCAATTGGCGGAACGCCCTAGTTAGGGCTTCCGCCCTACCGGTTTAACACGACTGGCTGCGAGCTTCGCCCTTGCCCTCGCCTCATCAGTATCACAACCGGTTGCCAGTGCAACGCCCA
>CAISHO010000083.1 GCA_903885165.1 uncultured Nitrosomonadales bacterium
ATCCATAGGAATCAATATGTTGATAAAATTTACCAAGATGCACGGCGCAGGCAACGATTTTGTCGTTCTGGATGGTGTACGCCAACGCATCTCACTCACCACCCAACAATTGCGTCTCTTGGCAGACCGGCATTTCGGCGTGGGCTGCGACCAGATTTTGCTGGTCGAAAAGGCACACGACACCAGCGCAGATTTTCGCTACCGCATCTTCAATGCCGATGGCGGCGAAGTCGAACAATGCGGCAACGGCGCACGCTGCTTCGTGCGCTTCGTGCATGAACAGAAGCTAACCAGCAAACCTGAGATCGTGGTCGAGACACACAACGGTCTGATCCGCCCGAGACTGGAAGAAGACGGACGCGTGATGGTCAATATGGGCGCGCCGGTTTTCAGCGCGGAGCGTATCCCCTACACAGGCGGCGACATCGAGGTGATGCAGTCACTGGACGTGGCGGGGGAATCGGTGATGATCAGCATCGTCTCGATGGGCAATCCCCATGCCGTACAAATCGTGGACGATGTAGAATCCGCTCCGGTGGAAAAAATCGGGCCACTGATTGAGAATCACCCCAGCTTTCCGAAACGCGTCAATGCAGGTTTTATGCAGATCATGGACAGACAGCATGTGCGTCTGCGCGTCTTTGAGCGCGGCTCAGGCGAAACCTTATCCTGCGGAACCGGCGCTTGTGCTGCCGTGGTATCCGGTATCCGGCGCGGCCTGCTCGATAGTCCGGTGAGCGTTGCGACACATGGTGGCACCCTGTCGATCGCCTGGGCAGGAATCGGTGAACCGGTATTGATGTCAGGACCTGCGATCAGCGTATTTTCAGGCGAAATAAATCTATAAGGTACTCAGTATGAATTCAGAAGACGTCGCACACTATTTAATCAATACGCCGGCATTCTTCGAGGAGCATGTCGAAACGCTGGCGCAAATCACGCTGGCTCATCCGCACGGCGGACGCACCATATCTCTGAGCGAACGCCAGCTGTTGGCGCTGCGTGAAAAGAATAAGGGGCTGGAGCGGCGGCTGCACGAACTGCTGGAATTCGCCAAGGCAAACGATGCTCTGCAACACAAGGTGCATGAATTCACCACCTCGCTGTTTGCCGCGCGCGAGCTGTCCACCTTGCAGGACATGATTCCCCATCTGCTGCGCGATATTTTCATCGTGCCGCATGCCACGCTGCGTCTGTGGCAGGTCAATCCGCCCAGCATGGAGGTCTTGGTGTTCACCGACGGACAGGCGACACCGGTCTGCGTGCAACAGGCCGCACACGACACAGCCGAATGGTTTGGTGAAAGCGCGGCACAACTGAACTCGTTTGCTTATCTGCCACTGCATGCCGGCAGCGTCTCCATCGGTCTATTGGTGCTCGCCTCCGAAGACAAGCGGCGCTTCTACCCTGAAATGGGTACGGTATTTTTGCAACGCATCGCCGAAGCGGCCGAGAGCGCACTGCACCCGTATCTCGAATTAAAGTGAGCAACACAGCCACCAACCAGAAGTATCTGCAAGGCTATTTGGCGTGGCTG
>CAISHO010000084.1 GCA_903885165.1 uncultured Nitrosomonadales bacterium
ATGCATGATGTCGATATCGGCACAACCCAAATAACCCATGCTGGCGCGCAGACCGCCCATCAACTGATGGATCACAGCGAGCACACTGCCCTTGTAAGGTACGCGACCTTCCACACCTTCTGGCACCAGCTTGTCCTGATTGGACTCGCCTTCCTGGAAGTAACGGTCGCTGGAACCCTGCTGCATTGCGCCCAGACTACCCATACCGCGATACGACTTGTAGGAACGACCCTGGAACAGCTCGATTTCACCCGGCGCTTCTTCGGTACCGGCGAACAAACCACCCAGCATGACGGTATTTGCACCGGCGGCAATCGCCTTGGCAATATCACCGGAGAAACGAATTCCGCCGTCAGCGATCAACGGCACACCCGTGCCCTTCAAGGCATTGGCAACATTTTGAATCGCAGCGATTTGAGGAACACCAACACCAGCGACAATGCGCGTCGTGCAAATCGAACCAGGGCCGATACCCACTTTCACTGCATCCGCACCGTGATCCATCAATGCCAGCGCCGCAGCGCCCGTGGCGATATTGCCGCCAATGACTTCAACGTGAGGAAAATTAGTCTTGACCCAACGAACGCGATCCAGCACACCTTGAGAGTGGCCGTGCGCGGTATCCACCACCAGCACGTCCACACCAGCTTCTGCCAGCAACGCCACGCGCTCTTCAGTACCTTCACCCACACCGACGGCAGCGCCGGCACGCAAACGTCCCAGACCATCCTTGCTCGCCAACGGATGCTCACTGGATTTCAAAATATCCTTGACCGTCATCAGCCCGCACAATTCAAAAGCATCATTGACCACCAGAACACGTTCGAGGCGGTGCTTGTGCATCAGATTGCGCGCATCTTCCAGACTGGTATTTTCCTTGACCGTGATCAGACGCTCTCGCGGCGTCATGATATTTTGCACCGGTTGATCCAGATTGTTCTCGAAACGCAGATCCCGGTTGGTAACGATACCGACGACTTGCTTACCCTGAACCACCGGCAAACCGGAAATTTTGTACTGACGAGTCAACCCCAGCACATGACGAACCGACATATCTGGCGTAATAGTAATCGGGTCTTTAACTACACCGCTTTCAAAGCGCTTGACCTTGGCCACTTTAGCAGCCTGTTCGCGGGAAGTCATGTTTTTATGGATGATACCAATACCACCTTCCTGAGCCAGTGCAATCGCCAAACGAGAACCGGTAACGGTATCCATCGCAGCAGACAGCAGCGGTATGTTCAGGCTGATATTACGGGTCAGTTGCGTGCGCAGACTGACGTCGCGCGGCATGACATTGGAGTAAGCGGGAACGAGTAAAACGTCGTCAAAGGTAAGTGCTTTTTGAATGATGCGCATGTGGAACTGGCCTCGGCAAAGTGCGCATTATACGCATCCCAGGCGATCGGGTAAATCAACCCGTCGCACCTGAGTAAAATTAATTGAGAAAAAACTGAAATTTATAACGCTGATTCGTTAGATTCGCCGGTACGAATGCGAATAACCTGCTCAACGGTCGATACGAAAATTTTGCCGTCGCCGATTTTACCGGTGTGAGCCGCCTTGATGATCGCCTCAACCGCCGTGTCCAGCATCTCACTGGAGACAACCACTTCGACTTTGATCTTAGGCAGAAAATCCACCACATATTCCGCACCTCGATACAATTCAGTGTGGCCTTTCTGGCGTCCAAAACCCTTCACTTCAGTCACGGTTAAGCCACTGATATTCAATTCGGACAGCGCTTCACGCACCTCATCCAGTTTAAAAGGCTTAATGATGGCTTCAATTTTTTTCATAGCTCACTTCCTCAATGGTTTGATACTTTGGTCAATAATCTAAAATCAGAACAAAAAACACAACCTATTGATTAATATACAATTTAAATAATCCGTCAACAAACAGAAGAATCATTTGTCGCAGCGGCATATATTAATCCAAATTGAACCGCGCAATCCACAATATGACACAGATTCTTGTATTCCTGGCACAAGCATCTACATTCTTCGCTCACTCTGGCAAACTACGGAGAACACCCTGCACGAGCCGCGATTTTAGGTTAACGCCAGATAGCGCACCTTAACCACCTCGATCTCAGCGATGCCCGCTGGCGTCATCAACACCGCGACATCGCCCTCATGCAACTTCAGCAACGCGCGCGCCAGCGGCGACACCCAACTGATATGGCCGCGAGAGACATCCGCCTCGTCTACCCCCACAATAGCATAAGTCACCTCACGACCGTCTTCGTTACACACCGTGACCGTTGCACCAAAAAAAACTTGTACACACGCGCCTCTCAAAGCGGGATCAACCACCTCGGCCTGTTCCAGTCGCTTATGCAAAAATCGCACGCGCCGGTCTATCTCACGCAGACGTCGTTTACCGTAAATATAATCCCCATTTTCTGAACGATCACCGTTGGATGCTGCCCAGGTAATGGTATTCACCAACACAGGGCGTTCCACTTTCCAGAGCTGCTCCAATTCAGCTTGCAGTTTGCGATGACCACCCGGCGTAATATAATTTTTCACCCCTACCGGCAACGGAGACAATGCCAGTAACTCATCGTCATCATCTTCAGTATTACTCATTACGGAATTTTGAATTTTCAACCTCTTGTTAAGCTGCAATCAAAAAAGCCTTGAGTATAAACCCAAGACTTTTAATCACGCCATATCAATAAAGGATTTTTAGTGTGGCTTTAAAGACTATACCCGAAGTTTGCCGCAACTGGGCGGCTCATAAGTGGTTCGATTTTACGATTGGCACCTTGCAACCTCTTAAACAAAATGTAAGTTTTTCAGTAGGACATTACGACTCAATCAGCAAACGTACGGGCTTAAAACTCTTGCGGTGAATTGGCGTGACGCCGTACTCACGGAGAGCCTCCAGATGCGCGGCGGTCGGATAACCTTTGTGGATGGCCAAACCGTATTGCGGGTATTGTGCGTCGAGTTGCAACATCAGCGCGTCCCGGGCCGTTTTTGCCAAGATTGAGGCGGCAGAAATGGATGCTTCCTTGCTATCGCCTTTAACAATGGCCTCACTGCGAATTCCGGTCTGCGGACAGTACAAGCCGTCGACCAGAACGAGCTGCGGCGGTATGGGCAGAGTGAGCACCGCGCGCTTCATCGCCAGCAGCGTCGCCTGCAAGATATTGAACTCATCGATCTCTTCCGCCGATGCCCAGGCGACAGACCAGGCCAGCGCACGTTCGCGGATCAACGGCGCCAACTTATCGCGCTGTTTCTCGGAGAGTTTCTTGGAATCATTTAATCCCGGAATCGGGTTAGCAGGATCGAGTATCACCGCCGCCGCACTCACAGGCCCGGCTAACGGTCCACGCCCCGCCTCGTCTACACCGCAAACCAACAAACCGGCACGATTGAGCGCCCCCGACGCCAGTTGGTCAGAGAACAACGGCATTACGGCAAGTAAGGCAGGATGGCTGCCGCTGCTTTTTGCGCGGTATTCTGACGCAAGGTAGTATGTAAATCGGTGAAAATCTGTTCCAATTGCTGCACTGCATCTTTATCGTTCAGCAAATTCATCAATGCCTGTGCCAGATTCTCCGGCGTCGCATCATCCTGTATCAGCTCAGGCACAACAAACCGACCGCACAGAATATTGGGCAGACCGAAATACGGCAGATAACTCTTGCGCTTCATCATCCGCCAGGTCAATTTGTTTAAACGGTAGGTAATCACCATTGGCCTTTTCAGCAACGCACATTCCAGCGTCGCCGTACCGGAGGCTACCAGCACGATATCAGCGGCAACCATAGCATCCTGTGCATGACCGAACAGCATGAATATCGGCAAACCCTCAGCCCGGCTGTCGTATATCGCCTGCTCAAACAACTCACGAGTTTCACGACTGATCAACGGCACAAGAAAGCGAACTTCAGGCATTTGCGCAAAGATCAGTTTGGCGGTTTCGATATAGGTGCGTGCAAGCTGCTTCACTTCGCTCTGCCGACTGCCGGGCAAAAAGGCAAACACTGTGGCCTGCAGCGGGATACGCATCATCTCGCGCATCACATCGCGGTTAGGATGTTCCGGCAAAATATCAGCCAGCGGGTGACCGACATAACTGACCGGCACGTCGGCCGCTTTATAGATCTTGGGTTCATGCGGAAACAGTGCCAGCATATGACTGACCGCACGTTTAATCTTGTTGATGCGTTCGCCTCGCCATGCCCAGATAGACGGACTCACGTAATGAATGGTCGGTATGCCGTGGTTTTTGAGGGCCAGTTCCAGATCGAGATTGAAATCCGGCGCATCCACCGCGATAAACAAGGCCGGTCGATTAGCCAGAAAATAAGCGCGCATCTGTCGGCGTATGCCGGTTATTTCGCGATAATGGCGCAGCACCTCGACATAACCGAATACCGCCAGCTTCTCCATCGGGAACAACACTTGCATACCAACCGATTGCATTTTCGGTCCGCCGATACCGACAAACACCAGATCCGGGCGCGCCAGTTTCAACGCCTTCATCAAATGACTGGCCAGCAAATCCCCCGATGCTTCGCCCGCGACGATACCTATGACTGTTTTCGCCATCTGATAAATCGCTTAACGAACGATGCCGCGCGGCGAATTAGCCAGAAAATCGGCCAGCGGTTGCAACTCGACCTGTTCGGTCAGACTTTGAATAGCGGCTTGCGCATCGACCAGACTCAGTCCCGATTTATAGAGCGTCTTGTAGGCACGTTTGATCGACATAATCGCGGCGCTTGAAAAACCGCGACGCTTTAAACCTTCCGAGTTGATGCCGTGCGGTGCACTCGGATTGCCGGAGACCAGCACATACGGCGGCACATCCTGCAACAATATCGTGCCCATTCCGGTAATGATGTGTGCGCCGATACGAACAAACTGATGCACCACGGTAAATCCGCCCAAAATCGCATAATCGCCGACTTCGACGTGACCTGCCAGTTGCGCATTATTGGCAAATATCGTGTGATTGCCGACCTGACAATCGTGCGCCAGATGCACGTAAGCCATGATCCAGTTGTGATTACCTACCCGGGTCACACCGACATCCTGGGCTGTGCCGAGGTTAAAGGTGCAAAATTCCCGTATGGTATTGTGATCACCGATCTCCAACCGGGTCGGCTCGTTCGCATACTTCTTGTCCTGAGGAATTTCGCCTAGAGAACAGAACTGAAAAATACGGTTGTGCTGACCGATACGCGTGTGACCGTTGATGACCACATGCGGACCGACGACCGTGCCGGCGCCGATTTCGACGTGCTCGCCGATAATCGAATAAGCACCTACCTCGACATCATCGGCCAGGCGGGCATTGGGATGAACAATAGCGGTTGGATGAATCATCAAGCCACCGATTTAACTGTACACATCAGCTCAGCTTCCGCTGCCAGTTGACCATCCACTTCGACGATCGCCTTGAATTTGAATACACCGCGCATGCTGCGAGTCAGCTCAACCTTGATGATCAACTGATCACCCGGGGTCACCGGACGCTTAAAGCGCGCACCGTCGATACCGGCGAAATAATACACATTCTTTTCATCCGGTTTCTTTTCCATGGTCTGAAAGGATAACAAGGCCGCTACTTGCGCCATCGCTTCGATGATCAGCACACCCGGCATCACCGGATGGTGCGGGTAGTGTCCGGGGAAGAAAGGCTCGTTGATCGTGACATTTTTCAGCGCGACGATGCTTTTGCCAGGCTCAACAGAGAGCACGCGATCCACCAGCAAAAACGGGTAACGATGCGGCAAACTCTCTAAAATGGCATGAATATCCATCGCGTGTCCTGCCTTTTCCGACTGAGTACTCATTCTGCACTACCTTTCAAGTTTTCCTGATTTGACATTTTTTGCTCTAATACTTTAATTTTTTTAGACATTTCATCAAGATGACGCAAATGAACCGCGCTCTTTTTCCATTCATCCGTTTTACTGAACGGAAAAATCCCCGCGTAGGAACCCGCCTCGCGGATGGATTTACCAATCAGGGTAAACGATGAAATCACCACGCGATCAGCGATCTTCAAATGGCCCAATATTCCCGCGCTACCACCTATCTGGCAATATTTCCCTATCGTGGTGCTACCGGCAATTCCGACGCAACCGGCAATCGCGGTATGCGCCCCGATGCGCACGTTATGCGCGATCTGGATCTGATTGTCCAGTTTCACCCCGTCTTCGATCACGGTATCGTCCAGCGCACCGCGATCTATGGTGGTATTCGCACCGATTTCGACGTCGTTGCCGATCACCACTCGACCGATTTGCGGGATCTTGATCCAGCGCCCTTCGTCCATCGCGATGCCAAAACCGTCCGCACCGATCACCACACCGGAATGCGCAATCAGATTATCGCCGATCACACAATCGTGATAAATCACCACACGGGGATAGAGGCGCACGCCGCTACCGATCTGTACATTATCCCCGATACTACACCCCTCACCGATCACGGTATGCGCGCCGATCACCACCCTCGTACCGATTACCGCAGTCGCCAGCACACTCGCAGTAGGATCGATCACAGCCCCCTCGCCTATCACCGCGCAAGGATGAACACCAGGCTTTACTTCGGGAACCGGATTGAGCAAGGCGGAGACTTTGGCGAAGTAGGCGTAAGGATTCGCAGAGATAATACGCGGCAAATCCGTCGCATCCGCATCCGCCTCACCCAGTATCACAGCCCCGGCAAGCGTAGTCACCAGTTGCGCGTGGTATTTGCTGTTGGTCAGGAAGCTGATTTGCGCAGAATTAGCGTGTTCCAGCGTTGAAATCTGGCTGATGCAAACCGCACCATCGCCCAGCACCCGACCGCCCAACTGAGCGCAAATCTCCGTCAGTGTGTACGAAGCCACCATACTACTTGCTGTCCGACAAGCTCTTGATCACCTTGTCGGTGATATCGATACGAGGATTACGGTACACCGCTTCCTGCAAGATCAAATCATACTTTTCAGTCTCTGCGATGGACTGTATTGCCTTGTTAGCACGTTCTAGCACCACCGCCAGCTCTTCATTTTTGCGCAGATTCAAATCTTCACGAAACTCGCGTTGCAGGCGTTGTAAATTGACGTTCAGTGCACTCAATTCACGTTCCTTGTTGCGTCTGTCAGCGTCAGACAGGCCGCTGGACTCCTTCTCAAGCAGCGTTTGTACATCCTTCGCCTGCTTCATCGTCTTTTTGATTTCCTGATCGCGCTCAGAAAACTCTTTTTCAATCTTTTTTTCCGCTTTCATCGCAGGTGCTGATTCGCGCAACACACGCTCAGTATCCACGATGCCAACTTTGAAATCGCCGGCAACAGCCGTACCCGCAGTCAGCAACAACGCACACAACGCTAATTTAATCTTATTCACCGCAAACTCCTTACATAAGATCAGGTCATACCCGACTTCGCTTTAGAACATCGAACCCAGGGTAAATTGGAATTTTTGCAACATATCCTGAGGCTGCCCATTCAACGGCACACCAAAACTGAACTTCAATGGCCCCATCGGAGACAACCAGGTCACCGCAGCACCCGTCGATGCGCGTATACCGGAACTACCCGGCAAGTCACCAGGGCCATATACCGCACCCGCATCCAGAAAAGCGCTCAGACGCACTGACTTGTCCTTGATACCTGGAATCGGCGTCATCAGCTCCATACTGCCGACCACGCGGCGCGTTCCACCCAGTGCCAGATTAGTCGCATCGCGAGGACCCAATGAATTAGCCTGATAGCCGCGCACCGAACCGGTACCACCTGCGTAAAAATTCTTGAAGAATGGCATCTGCTTGCCGCCGTACCCACCGCCCACACCGGCCATCCCGTTGGTCATCAATGTCCAGTTTGTAGACAGCGGATAGAACCACTGATGATCATAATTAAGCTTGTAATAGCGCATATCCATGACCGGCAGCGCGACTTCCATATAAGCATGCTGCACTGTCCCTTGCGTTGTATAGATCGCACTGTCGCGGGTATCCCGCCCCCAACCCAACGTGCCCAGCACGGTTGTGTTTGAAGCACCAAAGGTATTCACATAATTTATATAGCGCACCGGACTCAGCGCCGTCAATCCGATGTTGGTGTTTTCGGCGGAAAGACCGAAACTGATGCTTTGATCTTCCTGGATAGGCACGCCGAAACGAATACCGCCGCCCAGCGTAGAAGAGGTGTATTGGCTGATCGCAATATTGGTGGCATTCACGTTGCGTTTATACACATCAAAACCGCGACTCATGCCTTCATCCGTGTAATACGGATTGGTATAGGAAACCGATACGTTTTGATTGATCTTGCTAGTATTGAGCTGGGTAGACAAATGGTTACCGCTACCGAACAGATTTGCCTGCGATACACCACCCGAGAACACCAGACCTTCACCACTGTTAACCCCCGCACCGACGGTAAAACTACCCGTCGATTTTTCCTTGACGGCCACGTTGACATCCATTTGATCAGCCGTACCCTGAACCTGAGGCGTTTCTACACTCACCTCAGAGAAATAATCCAGCCTGTCGGCACGCTGCTTGGATTTCTTGATTTTCTCTACATCAAACCACGCACCCTCAACCTGCCGGAATTCGCGTCGGATAACTTCATCTCGCGTCTTGGTGTTGCCCGCGATATTGATGCGACGAATATAGACGCGCTGACCGGGATCGATCACCAGATTGAACGACACCTCATGCGTTTCTTTGTTTAGATTAGGAATCGCATTCACATTGGCGAACGCATACCCTTCAGCCGCCAGACGCTCTCCGACTACTTTACTGGTTTCAGACAAAGCCTTGCGAGAATAACTGTCACCGGATTTTATCTTGATCAACTTTTCTATTTCTTCCTTCGGAATCAAAGTGTTGCCAGAAACGGATACTTTAGTCACCGTATACTTGGCGCCTTCGTTGATATTGATTGTGATGTAGATATCCTTCTTGTCCGGTGTAATGGAAATCTGCGTGGAATTGATGTTGAACTCCAGATAACCGCTGTCCATGTAGAACGAGCGCATGGCTTCCATGTCCGCCGATAATTTCTGCTTGGAATACTGATCGTTTTTACTGAACCAGCTCATCCAGTCCGGCGTACTGAGTTTCATCAAGTCGAGCAAATCCGACTCCGGATAGATTTTATTGCCGACGATATTGATCTGTTTGATCTTGGATACTTCACCTTCCACTACGTCAAAAACGATACCAACGCGATTGCGTTCCAGCTCGGACACTTTGGTATTGATAGTAACGCCATATTTACCGCGCGCCACGTATTGGCGCTTCAATTCCTGCGTCGCCTTTTCCAGCGCGCCCTTATCGAAGATACGCGATTCGGCCAAGCCGGCATATTTCATATTGTCTTTGAGTTGATCCTTGGGAAAATCCTTCACCCCATTGACCTGAATGCTAGCAATCGAAGGACGCTCCTTGACCAGCACGATCAATACGCCCTGCTCGACTTCCAGACGTACATCCTTGAAGAAGCCCGTGCCGTACAAGGCGCGAATCGCGACGGCGGCCTGTTCATCGTTCATGGTTTCGCCCACCTTGACCGGCAAATAACTGAACACCGTGCCCGCTTCCGTACGCTGTATACCCTCAACACGGATATCCTTAACGGTAAAAGGAACAATGGCCCAGGCGGGCGTCATGAATAACAGCGAAATGATTCCTGCAAGTTTTGTTTTGTTCATTTAGTACTAACCTGAAATAAGGCGATTAATATCGTTGTAGACGGCGAAAACCATCAACGTACCCAGCAAAGCAATTCCTATCTTCTGTCCGATTTCCCAAGCCTGTTCTGAGACCGGGCTACCTTTGACCAATTCAACGACATAATACAGCAAGTGACCACCATCCAATAAGGGAACAGGCAGCAAATTCAACACACCCAGACTGATGCTGATCAACGCAAGAAAACCCAGATAGGCTGCCCATCCCATGTGAGCCGACTGACCGGCGTAATCGGCGATGGTAATCGGCCCGCTGATATTTTTCATGGACACTTCACCCAGCACCATTTTTCCCAGCATTTTCAAGCTGATAACTGAAGTGTCCCAAGTCTTATTCAAGGCATGCATGAATGCATCAACCGGTGGGTAACTGACCTCAACCAGCAGCGCATCAAGGACTGATTTATCCACTTTGGGTGCGGCACCGATTTTCCCAACAATTTTACCGGACTCAGTCACCCCTTGCGGAATCATCTTCAGACTCAACAGCTGATTTGCTCGCTGAATGTCCAGTTGCACATTGAGCCCCGGATGGCTGCGCACCACCTCAACTAAACCGCTCCAACTCGTTAAAGGGATGTCATCTGCACGCAGCACAAGATCGCCCTCCTGCAACTGCGCCATCTGCGCCACACCACCTTCGGTCAGCTTACCGATCACCGGCAAAATCACCGGTTGATACAGATGTAATCCCAGTTTATCCATAAACGCGCCGTCCAGATCACTCGCCTCCAATTCACTCAGATCTAATGAGTGAAACAGCGTCGTACCGTGATCGCTGAGCGTTTCGATCTTAACTTCTCCTTGTTTCAACGCCAGCGTGAGTAATGACCAGTGCAGTTCCTGCCAACTCGGGATCGCGACACCATCGATACTGACGATAGTCTCTCCCGCATGCAACAAGGCCGCAGAGGCAGGCGTACCCGTCGGCACTACACCCAATATCGGCTTTAAACCCGGCAGGCCGTGCATCAATAACACCCAATACAACACAATCGCCAGCAGAAAATTAGCGATGGGGCCGGCTGCCACGATAGCCATGCGCTGTAAGACCGGTTTGCGGTTAAAAGCCTGGTTGAGTTCTTCTGGCGGCACTTCACCTTCGCGCTCATCCAGCATCTTGACATATCCGCCCAGCGGAATGGCGGATATCACCCACTCGGTATCCGAATGAGCAAAGCGTTTAGTCAACAGCGGCTTTCCAAATCCCAGCGAGAAACGCAAAACTTTAACCCCGCAGCGGCGCGCCACCCAATAGTGTCCATACTCATGGAACACTACCAGCAGGGCGATTGCAACAATGAATGAAAATAATGTAATCAATTGATTATTTTGGTAATTTCTATATCAGCCGCACGGCGAGCTTGTGCATCGGCGCATAGCACATCATCCAACCCCGTCACCGAACAAACCGGCAGCGTATCGAGCACAGCGGAAATCACGCGCGGAATGGCTAAAAAAGCGATACGCTTATCGAGGAAAGCGGCAACTGCGATTTCGTTAGCCGCATTCAAGATCGCCGGAGCAGTCCCTGCGGTGCGCAGCGCCTGATAAGCCAAACCCAGACAAGGAAAACGCTCGAAATCGGGTGCTACAAAACTTAAGGTTGCGACCTTAAACAAGTCCAGCGCGGCGACACCGGAAGCGATGCGCTCTGGATAAGCCAGGCCATAAGCGATCGGCGTGCGCATATCCGGGTTACCCAGTTGTGCCAGGACCGAACCATCCACATATTCGACCAAGGAATGAATCACGCTCTGCGGATGTATCACCACCTGAATGTCATCTGCGCTGGCGTTAAACAGCCAATGCGCTTCGATCACTTCCAGGCCCTTATTCATCATGCTGGCGGAATCAACCGAGATCTTGCGCCCCATCACCCAGTTCGGATGGGCGCACGCCTGCTCAGGCGTCACATTTTCCAAGTCAGCAAGACGGGTGTTGCGGAACGGACCACCGGATGCGGTGAGTAGAATCCGCCTGACGCCTGCACCTGTCATATTACCATCGTAGCCGCGCGGTAAAGCCTGAAAGATGGCATTGTGCTCACTGTCAATCGGCAACAAGGCTGAACCGCTGATACGTATCGCGTCCATAAACACATTGCCCGCCATCACCAGCGTTTCTTTGTTCGCCAGCAGGATTTTTTTACCGGCACGTGCGGCTGCCAGCGTGGGTCGCAAACCGGCTGCCCCCACAATCGCTGCCATCACCGCATCCACTTCAGGCAACACGCTGACCTGTTCTAAGGCATCCACCCCGCACAACACCTCAGTCTTTAATCCGGCTTCACGCAACAAGGCACGCAATTTCTTGACTGAAGCTTCATCCAGCAGCACTGCATAATCAGGTTTAAATTGGCTGCATTGCTGAAACAGCAAATCGACCTGACGATTCGCTGTCAGCGCAACAATCCGGTATTTATCAGGGTGGCGTGCTACTACATCCAGTGTGCTGGTACCTATACTTCCGGTAGAGCCTAATACGGTCAAATTTTGCATGATCAAGTCAGTTGTTGCATCATAATCACTAGGGCTGCCAGCGGCAGAGTCGGGGTCAGGGCATCAATTCGATCCAGCAATCCGCCGTGACCGGGCAACAAAGATCCGCTGTCTTTGACGCCGGCCTGACGTTTAATCGCGGATTCAAACAAATCACCGATGACGGCTAGTCCCACCCACCACCAGGCCGTCAGTAACAAGATGGGCAAAAGTGCCAGTTGAGCAGAATAGGGACTGATGGTCCACGTCAGCGTCACATAAACGGACACGCTAAGCATTGCCCCGACCACCCCTTCCCAGGTTTTACCAGGACTGATGCTAGGAGCTAATTTGTGTTTACCGAATCGTCGTCCGCTAAAATAGGCACCAATATCGGCGACCCATACCAACCCCATCAAAAACAACAACATCCAGGGCCCGGTAGCTAAAACGCTTCCCTCTTGTACATCATGACCGTGTAAATCCAGCATGGACAATCCGGTCGGAATCAGCACCAACCAACCAACTAGGCCCATCACCAGCGGGCTTTCCAATTTCCATCCGGCTATCATCCAGGTAGGCACAACGATAATCCAGAAGAAGGCAGCAAGGGCATAAATCAACAAGTGGGGAATAAGTTGCTCGACGTCGCTATGATTAGAATCAAACCAGAGCAAGCCTATCATCAACAACAGCGTAGCTGCGGCATAAGTATAGGCCAAACTGACGCTCATTTTTGCGAGTTTTGCCCATTCCAGCACACCTTGCATCACGACGACGACCACAAAACCCGCCCACCAGATATCGGGCAGCACGAACAGGACCATCAATAACAGCAGTAACAAGATGACAGCGGTGATGATCCTAGATTTAAGCACGTGTGACTCCCAATGTTTTTTGTCCGCCTTGCAACTGGTCGCTGGTCCGTCCAAAACGGCGCTCACGTTGCATATAGGAAGCTATCGCCTTTTCAAACTCCTGACGATCAAAGGCCGGCCACAAGGTATCAGTAAAATACAGTTCCGTATAAGCTAATTGCCAGAGCATGAAGTTACTGATGCGCTTCTCGCCTCCTGTACGGATAAATAAATCCGGTTCAGGCGCACCACTCATCGACAAGTAAGGGCGCAGATCCTCTTCGCTAAAAGTCGTAGCCAGTTCGGGTTTATCCTGTAACAGAGTGTGCACCGCATGCATGACGTCCCAGCGCCCGCCGTAATTAGCCGCAATAGTAAGTACCAGCCCAGTATTAGCAACCGTCAATTTCTCGGCCGCAAGCATGGTTTGACAGAGCTTATCGTCAAATCGACTGCGATCACCGATAATTTTTAAGCGGATATTGTTTTTGTGCAGACTGGCAATCTCGCGTTCAAGCATTTTCAGGAACAGCGACATCAAAAAAGAGACTTCATCGACCGGACGACGCCAGTTCTCACTGCTAAAGGCAAATACCGTCAGATAACCCACACCCAGATCGCGACAGGAGCGAACGGCATCGCGCAGCGACTCGACACCACGCTGATGACCCATGATACGCGGCATGAAACGCTGTTTAGCCCAGCGCCCGTTGCCGTCCATAATGATGGCAACATGACGTGGGATACTGTCAGCATCCGGGATAGTACGTGTCGAACTGGGCAGAGTAGTCATATAGGATCTCGGATTGAGATTTGAGGTTTGAGGATTGGGTAAAAATAGCAATCTGCAAGCGCGCCGTTCTCACTCCCTACTCCTTACTCCTCACGCCTCACTCGTATCAAACGGCCATTAAATCAACTTCTTTTGCAGCCAGCGCCTGGTCGATTTCAAGAACAAAACGATCAGTGAGTTTTTGTGTTTCTTCCTGAATGCGGCGCTCATCGTCTTCGGAAATTTCTTTCTTCTTGAGCAATTCCTTCAGTGCGTGATTTGCATCGCGACGAATGTTGCGTACGGCGATTTTTGCATCTTCACCTTCCGCCTTGACCACCTTGATCAGGTCGCGACGGCGCTCTTCGGTCAGCATAGGCATCGGCACTCGAATCAACTCGCCATTAGTCGAAGGATTCAAACCAAGATCGGCATCACGTATTGCACGCTCAACCTTGCCTATCATGTTCTTTTCCCACGGTTGCACGCCGATGGTGCGCGAATCGACCAGAGTGACGTTGGCCACCTGAGTCACCAGCGTTGGACTACCGTAGTAATCCACCATCACATGATCGAGCAGACCTGTATGTGCGCGACCGGTACGAACTTTACCCAAGTCAGCTCTCAATGAATCCAGCGACTTACGCATTTTTTGTTCAGCAGTTTTTCTGATTTCAGCTAGCATGGTTATCTCCTATTTTCTCAGGTCTGGTCAACAACAGATCCAGACCGCAACCTATCGGGTTTAATGACACGCACACAACCCGAAAAAATATTTTATTAATTAATAAGTTATAAACCGGCATCGCGCCGGTTTATAACTTATTCTACACGAACCAAGGTTCCTTCACCCTCACCAAATACCACGCGTTTCAACGCGCCCGGTTTGAAGATACTGAAGACGATGATCGGCAATTTCTGATCGCGGCACAAAGTCAGCGCCGTCGCATCCATCACCTGTAAATTCTTGCTGATCGCCTCATCAAAACTCAGAGACTGATAGCGTATGGCATGCGGATCCTTTTTGGGATCAGCCGTATAAATACCATCCACCTTGGTGGCCTTGATCACCACTTCGGCACTCATTTCCACACCGCGCAATGCAGCAGCGGTATCCGTGGTAAAGAACGGACTACCAATACCCGCCGCAAAAATCACGACCTTACCTTCTTCCAGATAGCGCAGCGCCTTACCGCGTATAAACGGCTCGGCAACTTGCTCTAGATTCAGGGCTGACTGGACACGGCAATCCAGACCCGCACGGCTCATTGCGTCCTGCAAGGCCATCGAGTTCATTACCGTGGCCAGCATCCCCATGTAATCGGCGGTGGCTCTATCCATCCCTGCTGCGGCAGGTGCTACACCACGGAAGATATTACCGCCGCCGATCACCATCGCCACTTGCACACCCATCTCGACGACTTCCGCAATCTCAGCTACGATGCGCTCAATAACTACGCGATTAATGCCGTAGCTATCATCCCCCATCAGAGCTTCGCCTGACAGTTTAAGCAGAATACGTTTGTAAACAGGTGCGCTCATGATGATTATCCTTGTGCCGCAGCGATCGTCGCAGCCACTTCAGCCGCGTAATCTTCAACCTTCTTCTCAATGCCTTCGCCAACCACAAACATCTGGAAAGCAGCAACAGAAGCGCCACGTGCCTTCAACAACTGTTCAATGGTTTGCTTGCCGTCTTCCGCTTTCACAAAAACCTGACCCAACAGTGTCACTTCTTTTAGGAACTTTTGCACCGTACCTTCGGCAATCTTGTCCAGCATTGCATCAGGTTTGCCAGCTTCGCGTGCTTTTTCAATAGCGATGCGGCGTTCAGTTTCAATATCAGCAGGATTCACACCAGAGCTATCGACTGACTTAGGCTTAGAAGCTGCGATGTGCATACAGATATCGCGCCCCAAAGACGCTTCACCACCGGTGAAATTAAGCAATACGCCGATTTTGCTGCCGTGCAAATAACTCGCCAGCGTGCCGGTCACTGTTTCATAACGCTCAAAACGGCGTATAGAAAGATTCTCTCCCAGCTTCATCAGCAAGGCCTTACGGGTTTCTTCAACGCTCAACTCACCACCAGCGATCACCACTTCAGACAAAGCGGCGATATCAGCAGGATTGTTCAGTGCAACCGTTTCGGCAACGGCCTTAGCGAACGCGATGAAGTCGTCATTCTTAGCCACAAAGTCGGTTTCGCAGTTGACTTCAACCACAGCACCAGTCTTGCCGTCAGCCGCGATAAACGCGCCAACTACGCCTTCAGCAGTCACGCGGGAAGAAGCCTTGCTGGCTTTAGCACCGCTCTTGATACGCATCTGTTCTTCAGCTACCTTAAAATCACCATTAGCTTCGACCAAAGCCTTTTTACATTCCATCATGCCAAGACCGGTTGCTTCACGCAATTCCTTGACCATACTTGCGGTAACTTCTGCCATGTTCTGCTCCTAAATTCTGATAAAAACTTACAAAAAAAGGGGCTTGCGCCCCTTTCTGCGCTCAATTTTAAATTAAGCTACTTGTTCTGTCGGCTCTTCAGCAACTTGCTGAACCAGCTCATTCAATGCCTGCGCGCGACCTTCCAGAATCGCATCAGCGATACCGCGAGCATACAAACGAATCGCTTGTGTAGAGTCATCGTTACCAGGAATCACGAAATCAACGCCCAATGGCGAATTATTAGTATCAACGATACCGATAACAGGGATACCCAGCTTCTTCGCTTCAACAACCGCACCCTTTTGGTAGCCGACGTCGATCACGAATAATACATCAGGCAGACCTTGCATATCCTTGATACCGCCCAGACTGCGGTTCAACTGCTCCAGTTCGCGGTTCAATACCAGCGCTTCTTTCTTGGACAGGCCTTCTGCACCGCCGTCAGCCATGATAGCTTCCAGTTCACGCAGACGCTTGATCGACAATTGAACCGTCTTGTAGTTTGTCAACATACCGCCCAACCAGCGGTGATTAACGAATGGGGAATTTGCTCGAACAGCTTCTTCTTGCAAAATATCACGTGCCTGACGCTTAGTCGCAACGAACAGGACGGTACCCTTTTTCGCGGACAATTTGCGTACATAGCTTTCTGCTTCTGCAAACAGCGCTACGGACTTTTCCAGGTTGATGATGTGAATACGGTTGCGATGACCAAAGATGAACGGTGCCATCTTAGGGTTCCAGAAACGGGTTTGGTGACCAAAGTGAACACCAGCATCCAGCATTTGACGCATTGTTACAGCCATGTTTATTCCTATCGTAAGGGTTATAACTACCATTCGCCAGCCTGACTCTTACGAGCACCCCAACTTGCGCGAATGGGAAATTTACACCGGCTAATTCCGATGCAACTCGTATTGTAACATCAATCAGTCACCCCACTCAACCGGAAAAAGCATCGACTAAAATTTAGCACAGATTATCTGCGCCCTTTATAGCACAGCGCTGACAGCAAAGTTACGTGCAAAAATTCTCGTAGCGATTTCACCAAACAATTGCTGGCTATAGCCGGTGGGTTTGAGCTCTTAAAATCTGCATCGTCGAAGAAAATATGAAAATGTTAAATGAACCCATACACTTTTAAGGTCTGTTGCTTTCCCTTGGCTACCACCTGACGTGCTTCATGATCGGTGGTTATCAGCTTCAGTACACCGGTGGCGTCTTCTGATAACAATAGCTCTCCCGGTAACGCTGCACTACAAATCCGCGCACAGGTGTTAACCGGATCTCCAGTAATTCTGATGGCCTTGGTGGTGTTTGAGCCGACTAGCCCTTCTATCACTTCACCGTAATGAACGCCTATCCCCACCGTCAAACCAGATTGTTTTAGTTGATCGATACTCATTTTCTTCAGCGCCTGAATGCGCTCGAGCAAATTGTTATCAGGTGCAAACCATGTCATCACCTCATCCCCCGTAAACTGGGGTTTTGCTCCTCCGGCATTGACGATGCATTGCTCGGCGGTTTCATAATATTCGTTGAGCATGGCTATGATTTCCTGTAATTGATGTTTTTCGCTCCACTGAGTAAATCCACGAATGTCCATGAAAAGGATGATTTTCTGTGTACGTTGCCCTTGAATCGAGACCACCCCTTCCACACTTGACTCCGTAAAGGCTTCATCGAAAGACCAGCCGGTTAATTCATGTAAACGTTTTGCAATGTGCTGTAACAGCGCAAAAGACTGATTCCTGGATGCCTCACTCACCCCGATCAGAAAACCGAACATGAGTGAACTGGAAAGAATATAGGCATGGCCGGGCAGACTCCAATACTCAATGAATGAGGCGTAAGTCAAAACTCTGGCAATTTCCGTCGAATACCATTCTGCAAAAAAATAGAGCGAAGGAAAGAGCGAGACACGCAAGAGGTTCATCAGGATGGTCTGTAGATGGACAAGCGACTGCTGTCTTGAGCGCCAATAGGTGAGCAGTGCCAATAGAACAGAAAATGCCCAATAAATCAAATGGTAGGGCGAATTGATAAATTTAGCCCAGCCATCCAAAGCAACATCCACAAGACTATAGGCAACGGGTGCAATTAATAAGTACAAGGCGCTTTTCCAGGCTGAGTGACGCCCTGAATACTCAATAACCCAAGTTTGCAAGACAGCGCTTATCAATAACAGGTAATTGGCCGGATCTGCCAGCGTTGCCCTTATTCCATCGTTTACAGCGATATAGGTAAGAAAGAAAATCTGGAATAAGCCGGAGTTTAAAAAAAACTCGCGAAGCATACGTTCTTTCGGTGTACCTTCTATACGCTGACTGATGGATATTGTTTTCATTTTTTCTGATGATGACCGGATGAAATAATGGAGACGTTAAATTTCTTTTGTTAGTGAACGTGTGGTTTACGCGTGACGCATTAGCCAGTTTTACTACGCCCGTAGATAGTGATTCCCATTACCACGAACACAAATCCAGCAACATAAAGGCATCGCTGACATCAGCCCTCTGCTACTGGTGTTGATAGCCACTCCAAACAAGCTTTCAATTCTTCTGCGGCACCGCGCACAATAATGGCAGAAATATCCTGTTATACCACTACCTATTTCTCTGGATACCTAACGCGAAGTTCATCCAGATCAGGGTTTGTTTTTAGCCATTCCAGCGTATTTTTATAGTAATATTTCTTCATAAAATAAACCACCGAAGAGCGCGTTCATCTGGCTTCCTTTTTTCGCCGCGCGCTTTTTCCATTCACTCTTTACCATCAGGTACCACAGCACGCGTGTTGCGAAATACCCCATAACGGCAAGCAAGGAAGCTAATAGCGGCAGACCAATGGCAAAAGGTTCACCCAGTGTCAGCAGCCATTCCGGCAGGAAGGTGAATGGATTGGTATAAAGCGTAGTGAACATGGCCACTGGCAGGTTAACGCGAAACAGAACGGACACCATCGCTGCGCCTATCATTTGTAACGGGCCTGGAATCAGGCTGCAAAACACACCTGCCGCAACGCCGCCTGCCACCGAGCGGCGGTTCAGATGCCACAGGTTCGGGTGATGCAGCCATGAACCGAAGGGGCGTATCCAGCGATTTTTCCTGATGGCTTCATGGTCAAGCACTGAATTCATGGAATCTCAACGTGGATTTTGGATTTCCTGTCTTGATGTATTTACGCTTGCGAAGAGAACAGACAAGAGAACCGATAATGAGCATAGCTCCCGGGATGCCCAGAGATCGACCAACCCAGACTAAATTCAATCGATGCAGGAGGTAGTCGCCACGGAGAGCGACTGCAGCCAGAAGGCTTAGCAGGATACTAAAGGTAAGAACATACAGCCTCAAGAGTGAGGTCATTCTTTATACCTCAGTATTCTATTCGTCAGCGGCCGTCACACCACAGAAACCAGTCGCTCAGGCTCAGCCACTCGACAGAACATTGGCAACGTTGCCGTTCATCATCACTATTGGTTTTATGGACATTCTACACACTTCACCCACTCAATTCCGAAGATTTACATACAAATTTTCATGGCCAATTATTTACACCATCCAGTGACGGCACGGTCAATTTTCTGCCGCGTGAGCAGCCCTCCCCACTCGACGGCGCAGCCAGCTCACCCCGTCATCCACCAGGGTATACAACACCGGAATCACTAACAGACTCAGCAAGGTGGAGGTGATCAAGCCGCCGATCACAACAATCGCCATCGGTGAACGAAAACTGCCGTCGCTCGCGCCCCACTCCAGCGCAACCGGCAACATCCCCGCCCCCATCGCCAGCGTTGTCATCACAATCGGTCGCACGCGCTTGCGACAGGCGTCGATCAGCGCCTCATGCCGCTTCATGCCGCGCTCACGTCGCGAAACGATGGCATATTCCACCAGCAGAATAGAGTTTTTGGTGGCGATCCCCATCAGCATAACGATCCCTATCATCGATGGCATGGACATCGCGGTGCGGGTTAAAAACAACGCCAGAAATGCCCCCGGAATGGACAACACCAGTGCACCCAGAATGGTGACAGGCTGTGCAAAATCCTTGAACAGCAGCACCAGCACGATATAGATGCACAACACGCCAGTGAACATCGCCAAGCCGAAACTGGCAAACAGCTCCTTCATTGACTCAGCATCGCCGATCGGCGCCATTTCCACCCCCGGCGGCAGGTGCTGCATAGAAGGCAGCGCCTTGACAGCCGAGTCCACCTTCCCCAGCGGCTGACCAGCCAGCTCAACCTCGAAAGTGACATTGCGCTGCCGGTCATAACGGTCGATCTGCATTGGGCCGCTTTGCAGACTCACGCTGGCGATATTACCCAGCATCACAGGTCCATGCGTGCCGGGTACCATCAGGCGAGAGAGCTGATCCATATCCTGCCGTGCATCGTCGCGCAACTTGACCACAATGGGCAACTGTCGTTCAGGCAGATTAAGCCTAGACAATTGCTGCTCGTAATCGCCATTAGAGGCCACCCGCAATGTGTCGGCAATACTGGCGGAGGTCACCCCCAGATCAGCGGCGCGGGCAAAGTCCGGTCGCACCACAATCTCAGGACGCAATACGCTGGAATTCGAGACCACATTGCCGATACCGGCGATAGTGCGCAACTCCTGCCCGACCTTCAAGGCGCTTACACCTAGCAACTCGCTATTCTCGCTAGTCAGAACCAACTGGTATTTATCCGCCGAAGAACCCATCCCGACCTTGACACGCACACCAGGTAGCGCCGTCATCGCCTCGCGCAACTGAGCTTCAATGATCTGTTTACCCGGGCGCGCACCACGCGCCTTGAGTTGGATAGACAGCGTCGCTTTACGCGCCTCAGGCACACCTGTCGGCTCAAACGCATTACCGCCCGTAGCCCCGCCACCGATGGCAGCATAGACCAGCGTTACATTGGCATTCTGCATGATAATGCTGCGCGCCTGCTCGGTCAGTGCCAGCGTCTGTTTAAATTGACTACCCGGCGGCAAGGTCAGGGTAATTTGCGTTTGCGACTGATTATCTTTGGGCTGAAATGCCTTTTCCAGCGTCGCAGTCAGTCCGAACGAGCCAAAGAAAAAGATCGCCGTCACCAGCAAGGTCGTCTTGCGATGAGATAAACACCAAGCCGCCCAGCCAAGATAAATAGCAATCCAAGCGGGTTGCGGATGAACTGCACGCGGGCGCAACAGATAGGCGGACATCATCGGCGTCAGCATCCGCGCAACCAGCAACGAAAACAACACCGCCACCGCCGCCGTCCAGCCAAATTGCACGAAGAACTTCCCCGCAATGCCGCTCATAAACGCGGTGGGCAGAAACACCGCCACCAGCGTAAAGGTGGTGGCGATGACCGCTATACCGATCTCGTCAGCCGCCTCCATGGCAGCCTGATAAGGTGACTTGCCCATCTCCAGATGACGCATGATGTTTTCGATCTCGACGATAGCATCATCCACCAGCACCCCGACCACCAGCGACAACGACAACAACGTGATCACATTCAGGGAAAAACCAAACAGATACATCAGCGCAAAAGTCGGAATCACCGCCAGCGGCAAAGCGGTTGCCGCAACCACCGTCGCGCGCGTATTGCGCAGAAAAAAGATCACCACGATCACCGCCAGCAGTGCGCCTTCGACGAGCAATTCCATCGAGCCTTCAAATGTTTCTTCTACAGCATCCACCGTGTTGAAAACCCGATCCACGCTGATCTCTTTGTTAGTTTCTTTGAGTTTGTTGAGTGCCAGTGCAACACCCTTAGCCACTTCAACATCGCTTGCACCCAGCGACCTAATCACTTCAAAGCCCACTACCGGCAAGCCGTTGTGCAGCGCAGCGGAACGCCGCTCGGCAATCCCGTCGCTGACTGTAGCGACATCGGACAAACGCACATGACGCCCGTCCTTTAAAGCGATCTCCATCTGCGCCAATTGCTCGGCGCCCTTCACCGTAGCCACCGTGCGTATCGCCTGCTCCATTCCGCCCAAATCAGCCCGCCCGCCCGGCGCCTCCTGCTGGATCTGACGCACTTGTGTGGAAATCTCCGCCGCCGAGAGATTAAATGCCAGCAATTTGACAGGATCGATCTCGACGCGAATCTGACGCGTCACGCCACCCACACGGTTAACCACCCCGACGCCTTTGACGCCCAGTAATTGCCGGCTAACGGTATTGTCCACATACCAGGACAACGCCTCTTCACTCATATTGGGCACGTCTATGGTGTAAGTTAAGATGGGCTTGCTGGCCATCTCCACCTTATTCACCACGGGATCTAACATTTCACGAGGCAGATCACCGCGTATGCGCGACATGGCCGAGCGCACATCTTCCAGCGCGGCACGAGAATCGCGCTCCAGACGGAATTCGGCGGAAACGACGGCGCTGCCTTCCTTGACCTGAGTGTACAAATGCTTTAAGCCCTGCGCGCTGGCTAGGGCATTCTCGATCTTGCGCGCCACTTCAACTTCCATCTGATCGGGCGAGGCACCCGGCATGGTGGCATTGACCGTGATCATGGGTAAATCGATATCCGGAAACATCTGAATTTTCATGTCCCTGAAGGCCATTAAACCCAGAAATGTCAACATCGCAAATGCCAACACAGCAGGAATCGGATTGCGTATCGCCCAGGCGGAGACATTCATTGAGTGTGAACCTCGCGAGCGGCCACACGCACCGTATCCCCTTCGACCAGAAACGCGCCGCCCGTTTCAACCACCTTCACACCGGAAGCTAAGCCGTCGATGATTTCGATCTGATCACTGTAGCGACGCCCCACCGTGACACGACGTTCCCGGACGCGCAGGTCAGATTCGACCACAAACACAAAAGCGTTTCCATCGCGCAACATCACAGCAGACTGCGGCAACACCAATACGGGCTTGGTCTGTTCTGACAACTGAAAACTACCGTGCAGAAACATGCCGGCAATCAAGCCTGAATTGGCGGGCAACTCGACCAGCACCTGACCATAGCGCGTCTGCGGGTCAATAGAAGGCGAGATCACACTGACCACACCACGCACAGACCGACCCTGTACCGTCATCACTTCCACCTGCATGCCTTTGTGTATCAGCCCCAACTCATCAGCTGTCAAATTGGCATGCCATTCCAGCCTTCCCTGACGAATCAGGCGAAACAGTTCGGAACCGGGTTGTGTGAGCGCGCCCACCGTGGCACTGCGCGATGAGATCACACCATCATCGGGCGCGGTAATATTTTGTTGTGACAGTCGTAGTGCACTGCTTTGATGACGGGCGGACTGCGCCTCCAGTCGCGCTTTAGCGGTTTTCTCATTGGTTAATGCCTGCTCCAATTGCTGAGCACTGACAAATCCCGACTCAGCCAGACGGCGTGTGCGAACTGCATTAGCACTCGCATCATCCAAAACGGCCTCGAGTTCGTGCAGCGTCGCCTGCGTTTCCGCTTCGTTTGCCTGCATCGACTCCACAGCCAGCCGTGCCAGCAACTGCCCGCGACGCACCGGGTCACCAACATTGACTCGAACATCAGCAATGCGCACACCTGAAACCTCAGCGCCGATGATTGCCTCCTGCCACGCCACCACACTCCCGTTCGCAGTCAGATATTGCATCCACTGAGCGGGTTTTAGCGTGGCGGTATTCACCGTCAAGGCTGCCTTTCCGGCAACAGGTTCAACCAAAGGCTTAGCGGCCGGTGCGTGCTGCCAGAATGCCACAACTAACAACGACATCACCAACACACCCGCCAGACAACTTATTTTATTCAATTTCATATCACAATAAAACCAAAATAATCAATTAGTTAATATACAAAAAGAATGGATTGCGCTATATTACTAACCCTTTACACCCATCCAGATGGTGTGCCGGTTACCACGGCGAGCTTGGTGCGATCCCGCGCGGTGTTGAGTCACGGTAAATCCCGTCTGCTTCATACGCTGCGTAAAAGCGGCGTCATCGCAAGCAGACCAGACAGTCAGCACGCCGCCCGATTTTAGCGCATCGTAAGCACGTTGTAAGCCGCGCACGCTATAGAGCGCAGCGTTGTCATCGCAGGTAAAGGAACTGGGACCGTTATCGACATCCAGCATAATCGCATCGAAATGTTTTTTGTGTGCCTGCATCACCAAGCCCACATCTAACTCCTGCACCTCGACACGAGCATCGTTAAGCGGGAATCCGGCAAGCTTCCCCATATAGTCGCGGTTCCAGCGCACCACCGCCGGGATCAATTCAGAGACTACGACATGTGCATCAGGACGCGTATGCGCCAGGACTGCGGCCAGCGTAAATCCCATCCCCAACCCCCCCACCAACAAATGTGGATTTAACCGTCCGGCGATCTGTGTACAGGCCAGTTCCGCCAGCACATCTTCCGAGTGATGTGCCCGACTGTTCATCAGCTCGCCTGCACGATCCACACGAATAGAAAACTCTACGCCGCGCTGATAAAGCCGCAGCATCGTTGTCTCCCAACTTGCGGTATCAAGCAGTTTAAACGGGATCATGGTTGAGTTCTTTCGTCAGATTAACAGGCGGCGCAATTAAAAGGAAATTCAAAATATTGCGCGCATATGTGAAAAAGCCAGTTAATTCATTGAATTAACTGGCTTAATTTGGTCAGCGTGAGAAGATTCGAACTTCCGACCCCTACCACCCCAAGGTAGTGCGCTACCAGGCTGCGCTACACGCTGAAGCTTTGGATTGTAACAGATCAACCCGCAGAATAACTAACTATTACACTTCCAGCATAGCAATGATGTCTTTCAACTCACTCCTCAGCGCGGCCACATCCAGGCCAACAAACGCTTCAGCCCTAGTCAAAACATTCTCAACATAAACGGGAACGATCGCTTGGCTTACAACTTCAGTTTCAAGCATACTGCTAGCAGTACGCGTATTTTCCAGACGGTTGCGCGCACCGCTAATCGTAAAACCCTGCTCGTAGAGCAATTCACGTATGCGACGAATCAAAACGACTTCATGATGCTGATAATAGCGGCGATTACCGCTCCGCTTAACCGGATTCAGCTGGGTAAACTCCTGCTCCCAATAGCGCAACACGTGCGCCTTCACCCCGCAAAGTTCACTCACTTCACCGATGGTGAAATAGCGCTTGGCGGGGATAGGAGGGAGTTCTGAGTTAGGCTTGTGGAGTTCCATGATACGACTTTTCCACCAGCGTCTTCAGTTTCTGACTAGGGTGGAATGTCACCACACGGCGTGCTGAAATCGGGATTTCCTTGCCTGTCTTAGGATTACGACCAGGACGCTGAGGCTTGTCGCGTAGTTGAAAATTACCAAAACCTGACAGTTTGACAGTCTCGCCCTGCTCCAATTGTATACGAATTTCCTCAAAAAACGCTTCCACCATATCTTTGGCTTCACGCTTATTGAGTCCCACTTTCGAAAATAGCAAATCAGCTAATTCGGCTTTTGTTAACGTTGATATCATAATCCCCCTCTTACATGCGCAACTGCGCACCCTGCTTATTCAACACTTCCACTAACATCGCAATGCCGGGCTCAATTTCAGCATCAGTGAGTGTTTTTTTAGTATCTTGTAACAACACACGGAACGCAAGGCTTTTCTTGCCCTGTTCCACCCCTTTGCCGCGATATACATCAAATAAAACAACTTCCTGCACGTACGGCGCACAAGAGCGAAGCATACCATCCAGCAAGCTTTGTGCGCTAGTGGACTCATCAACTAAAACCGCTAAATCGCGTCGAACCGGCAAAAACTTAGAGATTTCGGCCAAGCGAGGAACCGCCGCTTGCATCACCGCCGCCAACTCCACTTCAAACCATACCGGCGCCAAGGGCATCTCCTTCAACCATTGCGGATGCAACTCACCTATCCAGCCAATCGCCCGCTCAGCAAAATACACTTGCGCGGAACGTCCCGGATGCAGCGCCGGGTGCTTTGCCGCCACAAAACGCAAAGCGTTCGGTGCAAACAAGGATTCCAGATCCGCCTTCATATCGTAGAAATCGACATTGCGAGCCGCCGCGCCCCATTGTTCAGTCACGATAGAACCATAGGCAATGGCCGACAAACGCTGGCTTTGTAAATACTCGCCAGCGACATTAGCAAAACAAGCCCCCGCTTCGAACAGACGCACGCGCGACTGACGGCGATTGAGATTAAAGCGCAACGCCTCCACCAGACCGCCGATCAGGCTACTGCGCATCACCGCCAGATTGCTGGCAATCGGATTTTGCAGGGCAACCGGATTTGTATTGCCGGACAACTCGCGCTCGGACTGCTCATCGACGAAGGCGTAGCTGACGATTTCCTGATAATCGCGAGCCACCAGCGTCTGCATGATGCGCGGCAAGGGACGTAGCGACTCGTCCAGCGGTAACATAGTCAGCGCGGCATGAGGAGCGGTAGCCGGAATATTGTCGTAACCGTGCAGACGGGCGATTTCCTCGATCAGATCGGATTCAATCGACAAGTCAAAACGGAAACTGGGCGGCGTAACGCTAAAGTTGTCGCCATCGAGCTGATAGTCAAAATGCAAGCATTTGAATATATTTGATATTTTATCGACATCCAGCACAACACCCAGCACGCGTGCGACACGCGATGTGCGCAGGGTAATTGATTCGCGCGCAGGCTGCTCGCCGCGCACTTCGGTAATTGAACCTACCGAACCGCCGCAAATTTGCAAAATTAATTGGGTCGCGCGTTCCAGCGCAGTGACGGTCGAAGCGAAATCAACCCCGCGCTCGAAACGGAAGGAGGAATCCGTCGCCAGACCGAAGCGACGCGCGCGTCCGGCAATTGCAGCAGGATGGAAAAATGCGGCTTCCAGAAATACATCCTGAGTTGTCAGTTCAACACCGCTACCGGCACCGCCCATGATACCGGCCAGCGCCAACACACGCGCCTCATCGGCGATCACCAACACTTCTTCATCCAGCAACACAGCCTGATCGTTCAACAAGGTCAGCGCTTCCTCATGACGGGCACGGCGCACCGTGATGCCGCCTGAGAGCTGAGCCGCATCAAATGCGTGCATAGGCTGACCCAGTTCCATCATCACGTAGTTGGTGATATCCACCACCGCATTGATGGTGCGCAATCCGCAGCGCTCCAGTCGGCGTTGCATCCAGACCGGTGTCGCGGCAGCGGCATTCACGCCACGGATCAAACGTCCGCTATACAACGGACAGGCGATTTTATCTTCAACAGTAACGGGGAGCTGTTCAGCCAATACAACAGTCTGAGCTTCAACCGCTACGAGCTTCAAAGTGCTACCTGTTAACGCCGCCACTTCGCGCGCAATACCGGAAATTCCCGAACAGTCGCTGCGATTCGGGGTCAGTTTCAGCGTGATCAGCTTATCGTCCAGATCCAGATACTCGCGTACAGACTGGCCTACCGGCGCATCAACGGGGAAAATCCACAGACCGTCGCTCTCGGTGGCCAGGCCAATTTCGACAGCCGAACACAGCATACCGAAAGAGGCAATCCCGCGCACCTTGGCCTGTTTGATCTTGAAATCGCCGGGCAGCACTGCACCGATGCGTGCACAAGGCACTTTGATGCCAACCGCCACATTGGCCGCACCACAGACGATAGTCAGCGGAGCCTCTTCACCCACATTGACCTGGCAGACATTCAGCCGGTCGGCATCAGGATGCTTCTCAACCGACAACACTTGGGCCACCACCACGTTATTAAACTCAGGGGCTACGCCTTCCAGCGCTTCGACTTCCAGCCCCGCCATCGTCAACACATGGCCCAGCGCCTCGCTGGACAAATCGGGATTAACCCAGCTTCTTAACCAATTTTCAGAAAATTTCATCGCGATATTCTTAGTTAAACTGTTTGAGGAAGCGTAAATCGCTCTCATAGAACTGGCGCAAATCGTTCACGCCGTAACGCAGCATCGCCAGACGTTCCACGCCCAAACCGAAGGCGAAGCCCAGATATTTTTCGCTGTCGATGTTGACGTGTTTGAGCACATTCGGATGCACCATGCCGCAACCGCCAATCTCCAGCCAGCCGCCACGCCAGCTCATATCCATTTCAGCCGAAGGCTCGGTGAACGGGAAGAAGGATGGACGGAAGCGTACCTGCAGATCATCCTGCTCAAAAAAGCGCTGCAAGAAGTCCTGCACCACGCCTTTGAGGTTGGCGAAACTGATCTCCTCATCCACCCAAAGACCCTCGACCTGATGGAACATCGGTGAATGGGTTGCATCGGAATCGACGCGATAAACGCGGCCCGGCGAGATGATCTTCAAAGGCGGCTGGTTATTTTCCATGTAGCGCACCTGCACAGGCGAGGTATGCGTACGCAGCACATGCTCAGGGTCGATGTAAAACGTGTCGTGCATCGCGCGAGCCGGGTGATTTTCCGGAATATTCAGCGCGGTAAAATTGTAGAAATCGTGCTCGATTTCAGGGCCGCTGGACACAGCGAAACCCAGTGAATGGAATAGCTGTTCGATGCGCTCCAGCGTGCGAGTGACCGGATGCAATCCACCGGTGCTCGTACCGCGACCGGGCAGGGTCACGTCCAGCGATTCAGCCGCCAGTTTGAGTGCCAGCTTGTCACGTGCAATGGTATCGCGGCGCTGTTGCAGCGCAGCTTCGATCCCCTGCTTGACCTGATTGATGCGCGCACCGGCCGCCGGACGCTCCTCATTGGAGAGTTTACCCAGACCTTTGAGCAAAACGGTCAGACAGCCCTCTTTACCCAGATATTTTGCTTTGACCTGCTCTAACTCAGCTTCGTCGCTGATCACAGTAAACTGCTGTAGAGCCTGCTCGAGAATTTGTTGAAGTTCTTCCATAAAACACCATGACACAATGAAAAAAGGGGGCGAATCGCCCCCCCTTTTATTTACGCAATTAAATTGCGAGGCAAAACTTATACTGCGAGACTAGCCTTTGCTTGCTCAACGAAATGAGCAAATGCCGGCTTGTCGAAAATCGCGATATCAGACAAGACCTTACGATCTACCTGGATGTCCGCTTTTTTCAGGCCATTCATGAATACGCTGTATGGCATTCCGAATTCACGAGCAGCTGCGTTGATACGCGCAATCCACAGTGTACGGAATTGACGCTTTTTCTGACGACGGTCACGGTATGCATATTGACCAGCCTTCATTACCGCTTGTTTGGCAACACGGTATACGTTCTTGCGGCGACCGCGATAACCCTTAGCCTTGGCTAACAGTTTCTTGTGCGTTGCACGGGCTACGACTCCACGTTTTACTCTTGGCATGTTCTACTCCTTACGCGTATGGCAGCATGCGACGAACCGCTGCTGTGTTGGTTGAGTGAACTTCCGCAGTACCACGCAGTTGACGCTTAGTCTTGGTCGTCTTCGAAGTCAGAATGTGGCGTTTAAACGCACATGCGCGCTTGATAGTGCCGCCAGCACGTATGACGAAGCGTTTTTTTGCTCCGCTTTTGGTTTTCATCTTAGGCATAACTACTCCTTGATTTATGGTGGGAGGTGTTTTCCACTGTGGAAAAGCTTGTTAACCCATACACCACTTATTGTTCGGGGATCTTGGTACAACTTCTTTCTGATCGGCCCCTGCTACCAGAAAGCTAAGCTTTCAGCCTTTAGCTAGCAGCCTACTTCAAGCTACCAGCTATAAGCTATCTTTATTTCTTCAACGCCGCCTTAGGGGAAAGTACCATCACCATCTGACGACCTTCCATCTTAGGGAATTGCTCAACAATCGCGAACTCTTCCAGATCACCTCTGACGCGCTCAATCAAGCGCATACCGATTTCCTGGTGAGCCATTTCACGACCGCGAAAACGCAGCGTAATCTTGGTCTTGTCGCCATCAGCCAGGAATTTGATCAAATTGCGCAACTTGATGTTGTAGTCGCCTTCATCCGTACCCGGACGAAATTTGATTTCCTTAACCTGAACTTGTTTCTGTTTAAGCTTCGCTTCGTGCTGCTTCTTGCTTTCGGCATATTTAAACTTGCCGAAATCCATGATGCGACACACGGGGGGGTCTGCCAAAGGCGAGATTTCAACCAGATCTAACTCTGCTTCACCAGCCAGACGCAAAGCTTCTGTACTGGATACAATCCCAAGGGGCTCTTTCTCTACACCAATGAGTCGCACGCGGGGTGCATTGATCATCTCATTGATGCGTTGTAGTTTATTCTGTGCTATTGGAATGTCTCCGTATGAAAAATTAAACCGTGCTGCCCGATTTGATTTCAGTCTTAAAACGCTCGATTAACGCATCGATCGTCATCTGTCCGAGATCTTCACCACTACGGGTACGCACGGCAATCAATCTTCCAGCCACTTCCTTATCGCCGATAATCAGCTGGTAAGGTAATTTCTGCAAGCTATGTTCACGGATTTTATAGGTAATCTTCTCATTGCGCAAATCCATTTGCACACGAATGCCCGCATCGAGCAATAAACGACCGATTTCACGGGTATATTCTTCCTGCGCTTGTGAGATATTGATCAGCACAGCCTGTACCGGCGAGAGCCAAAGCGGGAACGCACCGGCGTGATGTTCGATCAAAATCCCGATGAAGCGCTCCATCGAACCTAAGATAGCGCGATGCAACATCACCGGCGCTTTACGCGTGTTGTCTTCATCGACAAATTCCGCATCCAGTCGCACTGGCAGATTAAAGTCTAACTGGATGGTGCCGCACTGCCACATTCTGTCCAGACTGTCCTTGAGAGTAAATTCAACCTTGGGACCGTAAAACGCACCTTCACCGGGTTGAATCTCATAGGCCAGGCCATTCTGTTGCAAAGCCGCCGCCAACCCCGCCTCCGCCTTATCCCAGGTCTCATCAGCACCCACGCGCTTCACAGGACGAGTCGACAACTTCACGATCACCTCGTTGAAACCGAAATCGCGGTACACCTCGTTTAGCATTACGATAAAACCTGACACCTCGTCCTGCACCTGCGCTTCGGTACAGAAGATATGCGCATCATCCTGAGTAAAGCCGCGCACGCGCATCAAACCATGCAGCGAACCGGAAGACTCATTGCGGTGACAGGAACCGAATTCCGCCAGACGCAGCGGCAGATCGCGGTAGCTGTGCAGACCGTTGTTGTAAATTTGCACGTGTGCCGGGCAATTCATCGGTTTCACCGCATAATCGCGATTCTCCGATGAGGTCGTGAACATATTGTCGCGGTAGTTTTCCCAGTGACCAGACTTCTCCCATAAGGATTTATCCATAATGGTCGGCGTACGCACTTCCTGATAATTGTGCTCGCGGAACTTAGCGCGCATGTACTGCTCGACTTCCTGCCACAGCGTCCAGCCCTTGGGGTGCCAGAACACCATACCCGGCATGGTGTCCTGCATATGAAACAGATCCAGTTGTTTAGCCAGCTTGCGGTGATCGCGCTTCTCCGCCTCTTCCAGTCTATGCAGATAAGCTTCCAGTTCATCCTTCTTTACCCAGGCCGTGCCGTAGATGCGTTGCAGCATCTCGTTCTTGGAATCGCCGCGCCAGTAGGCGCCAGCTAACTTCATCAGCTTAAATACCTTGAGCTTACCGGTGGACGGCACGTGAGGGCCGCGACACAGATCGGTAAAATTGCCTTGTGTGTAGAGCGAGACATCCTGATCGGCCGGAATCGATTCGATGATCTCGGCCTTGTAATTTTCGCCCAAGCCCTTGAAGTAAGCTACTGCCTCATCGCGCGGCATCACGCTGCGCACTACCGGCAAGTCACGCTTGACGATCTCGGTCATACGCTTCTCGATGGATTGCAAATCTTCAGGAGTAAAGGCGCGCTGATAGGAGAAATCGTAGAAGAAGCCGTTTTCGATTACCGGGCCGATAGTTACCTGCGCCTCAGGGAACAACTCCTTGACCGCATGCGCCATCAAGTGAGCCATGGAGTGGCGTATCACCTCGACACCCGTTGCATCCTTGTCGGTGACGATCGCCAGACTTGCGTCCTTCTCGATCAGGAATGAAGCATCTACCAGCACGTCATCCACCTTGCCCGCCAGCGTGGCGCGCGCCAGACCCGCACCGATACTCGCAGCGACATCGAGCACCGTGACTGACTGTTCAAAAACACGTTGAGAGCCATCCGGCAAAGTGATAATAGGCATTCTTTTTCTTTCAATAAACAATAAGCGCGAACAATTCGCGCTCATAACATTAAAACCTGAAAATACGTAGCTATTTGATTCAGATAGATATTTTAAATATCAAACCGGGCTTACACCCGGCCAAAATCGATTAACCGCGAATTGTCCCACAGTCACTCCCCTATCGACAAGTTGAAACACCCGCCAGCTGCGATTGAATCAGCGCCAGTTTTGCCTCGCGGGTTAACTTTTTAATTGCCATTTCCCGTTTGGAAGCCGCCGACCTGTCGACACAGTCTTCCGTATACGTTAAGCGTACCGGACCGCGCGCCCTTGTATATTTGGCCGCCGTACCTGCGTTATGCGCCGCGATACGTTTATCCAGATCGTTGGTGATACCACAATACAAAGTCTCGTCTGCGCAATAAAGCAGATAGCAAACCCAACTCATCGTCCGCGATGAAAAAACACAGGGAATGCCGGAAATAACTTACGCGACCAACCCCAGGCACCGGCCAGCAGCAATGCTATCAACAGCAACACAGCCCAATTACCCAAACGCACATAAGGGGTAGAGCCCTCATAGCCCTGCACTTTGCCTTGCAGCACGCCCTGCTGATGTTGCGGCAATTGTTGCAGGATCTTGCCATTCACGCCGATGATGGAAGTCACACCGGTGTTGGTTGCGCGCAGCATCATGCGCCCCGTCTCCAGCGCACGAAACCTCGAAATCTGGTTGTGCTGAGCTGCCGCATGCGACACGCCATACCACCCGTCATTAGTCACATTCACCAGCAGCGTTGCATCTGGGAGTGCGCTGATGATTTCTTCACCGAACACATCTTCATAACAGATATCCACCGCCACACGCTGCCCGGCGACCTTCATCGGCGCCTGCACTGTCTCACCGCGCGCCAAATCGCCCATCGGAATATGCAGCACCTCGTTAATAATCCAACCCAATACAGGACGAAATGGAATGAACTCACCGAAGATCACCAGATGATGCTTGCGGTAGTGCTGCTGTGCGCCTGCAAAGCCATCTTCCGATGCGCCCAGCGCAATCACACTGTTGTAATAACCGGCTCGATCGCGTTCAAACACGCCCACCAGCACATCGCCTTCGTTCAGTCTGGCTTGATCACGCAATTGCTCAACCAGATCCTGAGGCACTTCTTCGCGGAACATAGGCAAAGCGGTTTCCGGCAGGATCGTCAGTCGCGCCGGATTTTGCATCACCAGACGACGATAGCTCTCCAGTGTCTCCACCATCGCCTCATCCCTGAACTTGATGTCCTGAGAGATATTACCCTGCACCAGCGTGACAGAAATAGGCAAACCTACCGCTTGAGTCCAGCTAACGCCGCGCAATTTGGCGCCACCCGCCCACAAGGCGAGCAGCACCGCCAGCGCCACGCGCACCGGAATACTGAGCAACACAGCTTTACGCTGCGCCAGCACATTGATAAAAATATAGGCCAGTAATCCAGAACTGACAGCGGCTACCAGAGAAACACCATAAACACCCAGCAGCGGCGCGTAACCTGTAAGCGGACTGTCGCTGTGCGCATAGCCTAAGGTCAACCACGGAAAACCAGTGAATATCATGCCGCGCAACCACTCGACAGCCACCCAGATGGCGGGCATCACCAGGATGGTGCGCGGCGCATGGTCCATGGCAAATCTGGCCTGCACATACCCGGATAACGCGGTGAATAAGGATAAGAAGGTGGCAAACAGCAAGGTGACGGGAATAGCTATCCAGGCCGACATCTCGCCGAAATCGTGCAGCGCGACATAGATCCAGCCTATACCAGCCGAAAACAGACCGAGACCGAAGAAGAAACCCAAACGAGCCGCTTCAGATCGCGTATCCGCGCGGCTCCACAAAACGAATAACACGGCCAGCGCAAACATCGGGACCGGAAAATAGCCGAACGGCGCAAAGCCGGATACGCAGGACACGCCTGCCAGCAATGCCAGTCCTTTACTCAATATACGCATATCACCTGCCTGTCAAATTGCAAAACTCGCGCAGCATACCCGATACAACCCCTTCCCCGCTAATGCTAAAAACTAAAGGGGTGCGGCAATATGTCGCAGCGCCACTCGCCTGCACTGCTATAAAATTACACTAATTTGATTATTTTTCTACAGGATACCCGCATGAAATACCTTAAAATTTCACTGAGCATCGCATTAGCCCTGACAACCATCACCTCCGGCAGTAACGCGTTCGCCTGCGCCGCTTGCGGCTGCACCCTATCCAAAGACTGGGAAACACAAGGCATCACCACCAAACCCGGCTTCTCTGCCGACTTATCGTACGATACGCTCAACCAGAACCAGCAACGTTATGGCTCAGGAAAAGCATCCGGCGCGCTGATCAACACACTGAACACCGCTGGTCAGGAAATTGAAGCCTTTACCAAGACACAAACCGTGACTGCTGCGCTCAACTATAGCGGTGAGACAGTCGGCGTGAGCATACAGATTCCTTTCGTCAACCGCACACACGGCACTTATGGCAATCCTGCGGGCGTAACCGGACCAGTGGGAACCAGTTATTCAACTTCTAGCGACAATAGTCTGGGCGATGTGCGCATCATCGGCCGCTACACCGGCTTTTCTGCTGAAAAAACATCTGGCATCATAGCCGGCATCAAATTACCTACCGGCAACACCGGCGCGACATTTACTGCGGGCACCAATGCAGGAGCCGCACTTGATTCCGGTTTGCAAATCGGCACAGGCTCTACCGACCTTATTTTAGGCGGATACACCTCCGGTTCGTTTAACAAATACGGCTGGTTTGCACAGGGCACCGTGCAACACGCGGTTGCAACCGATCTGTCAACGACTGGCACTTACCGCCCGGGCGATGCCTACACATTAAACACCGGCCTGCGCTATGCCGAGTTCGGCGCAAAAATCACCCCCATGCTGCAACTGAACATCATCAAACGTCAGGCCGACACCGGCACCAGCGTTCCTGTTGATCAGTTGAATTTTTCCACGCCTATCAGCGGCGGCACACTGGCTTATCTGGCACCGGGCGCATCCATGCGTTTAGGCGGCGGCACCTCAGTCTACGGCTTCGTCCAACTGCCAGTTTACCAATCGGTCAACTCGTTGCAACTCGCCCCCCAATACACATTAACCCTGGGTGTGAGACAATCCTTCGAATAATCACTTCGAAGCTGCCTATCGTGAATACAACGTATCGTTTCCTGTCCATCAAAGCAATGCTCTGCACCTTGCTGCTGAGTTTATCCTTCAGTTGCGAGGCTGAAACCTGGTCGCTCAAGGATAAGGAAGGCGTGCGTTATACCTCAGCCGGATTGCAGGGGCGCTGGGTGTTGGTCAACTTCTGGGCACCCTGGTGCCCGACCTGTTTACAGGAAATTCCCGAACTGGATGCGCTCCAAGCGAAACACAAGGACGTACTAGTAATCGGCGTCGCGGTGATGTATAAAAACCGCAAAGAAGTGATGGAAATCGTGCACAACCAACCGGTCACCTACCCGGTGGTATTCGGCTCTGAAGACACAGCCAGCGATTTCGGCGGGATGCCGGGCCTACCGACGAGTTTCCTATATTCCCCGTCAGGGAAACTGGTTGGCCGCCATTCAGGGCCGCTCACCCAATACGACATCGAACAGGCCATAGAACAAGGTTCCAAGGCGCTGTTTAGCCTTTAGAACTTGACGAAGTCACTGACTGCACGACACAAGACCACATTTTATTACTCACAACAGGCCGCTTTGTGCTTAAATCGCGCCTTGACTCACTGCCACACTTAAAATCATCATGGAAAAAATTCGTCTCTCCAAGCGCATGTCTGAACTTGGCCTTTGCTCACGCCGCGAGGCTGATGTTTATATCGAAAAAGGCTGGGTGGATGTCGATGGTGAAACCGTCAGCCTGCTGGGCACCAAGGTTTATCCTAACCAGCAGATCACCTTACGCACCGCAGCCGTTAACACCCAGCAGCAACGCGTGACTATTTTACTCAACAAACCCATCGCTTATGTATCGGGACAGGCTGAACACGGCTACAAACCAGCCTCCGCCCTGCTCGATGAATCCAGTCACTGGGCGGAAGACCCTTCCCCCATCAAATTTCATCGTAGTCAGATGATAGGCTTAGCGCCAGCAGGACGTCTGGATATAGATTCGCAGGGTTTGCTGGTATTGACGCAAGACGGGCGCGTTGCAAAACAGTTGATAGGCGAAGATTCCAAGGTGGACAAGGAATATCTGGTGCGTGTGCAGGGCAAACTGGAAACCAGCGGACTGGCCCTACTCTGCCAGGGGCTCAAGCTCGACGGCGAATACCTGAAACTCGCCAAAGTCACCTGGCAGAACGAAGACCAGCTGCGCTTCGTGTTGCGCGAAGGTAAGAAACGCCAGATTCGCCGCATGTGTGAACTGGTGGGTTTGACCGTCACCGGTTTGAAACGCATCCGTATCGGCAAGGTTAAATTGGGCCAGCTACCGGTCGGACAGTGGCGTTATCTGGGCGAGTTTGAGCAGTTCTAAACCCTCGCTTTTTAATTTTTTGTAGAGCCTGAAAAAGTTTGCATTAATAAGAATATTCTAATATACTTAAACTCTGTGATTATGAAGCCGACTCCCTGCGGCTTCTGAAGTATTCTCGCTGTTTGGGCATCCGATTGGATGCCCATTTTTTTGCTGAAAAAAGCCTTAAACCTTAAAAAGCTATTTTTCGCAGATTGTATGAATTAACCCGCTATCTTGATAGTCAATCTTTATTAATCAATAAGTTACAAAATACGATGTGCGTATCTGTAAGCGCACTTCCCACCGGATAACTGCGGCGACAACGATCCATCACCTCTACACAGCGCGGCGCAAAATGACAACCCGCTGGCGGATTCGCAGGCGACGGCAGATCACCCGCCAGCCGGACGTATTCACGACGATCTCCATCTATGCGAGGCACAGCCGACAACAAAGCCTGCGTATACGGATGACGCGGCGAGCGCAACACCTCCGCCGTAGTGCCGCGCTCGACGATGCGCCCCAGATACATCACACACACTTCGTCTGCCAGATATTCCACCACCGCCAGATTATGCGTGATAAACAAATAGGAGAGATTCAGTTCCTGCTGCAACGATTTGAGCAAATTCAAAATTTGCGCCTGCACCGACACATCGAGCGCACTGGTCGGTTCATCGCAGATCAATAACTGCGGCGACACGGCCAACGCGCGGGCTATCGCAATGCGTTGCCGCTGACCACCGGAAAATTCATGCGGGTAACGCCACTTGGCCTCGCGCGCCAGCCCCACTTTATCGAGCAGAATGTCGATCTGCTCCTGACGCGCTGCACTGTTGCCGCCGATAGCCAGCGCACTCATCCCCTCTTCGAGGATTTCTGCAACGCGCATCTTAGGATTGAGCGAAGCATAAGGGTCCTGAAACACCATCTGCATCGAGGCACGCTGCACCGCACGGCCACCGACCAGTTCGAGTCCATCAAATTTCACACTGCCCGCCGTAGGTGGCACAAGTTGCAGCAACGCCTTACCCAGCGTAGTTTTCCCGCAACCGGACTCGCCCACCAGCGCCAGCGTGCGCCCCTTTGCGATTGTCAACGACACGCCGTCCACCGCCTTAACCTGCCCCGCTACGCGTTGCAAAATTCCCTTGCGGATCGGAAAGTGAACTTGCAAATCGAAAACCTCAAGCAGCTTGTAGCCGGTAGCCGGTAGCCGGTAGCTCTCCCCTGCAAAATCTCTCTCTCCCTCTTGGTTTTTGCTCTTAGCTACGAGCAACAAGCTACCCGCTACCCGCTCGTCATACAGATGGCACCTGACGCCCCGCCCATCCGCCAACTGCGTCCAGACCGGCGACTGCTCCAGACACGGTGTAAAAGTCTGATCGCAACGCGGTGCAAAACGGCAGCCCGACGAAATACTGCCCAGCGGCGGGACGGAGCCCGGAATCGCCGCCAGCGGCTGATTACGACTGCCCTCGCGCGGTAAGGCGGCGAACAATTTTTGCGTGTAGGGATGCAAAGGCTGAGCAAATAACTGCGTACGCGATGCCGACTCGACGATCTGCCCTGCGTACATCACCCCCACCCTATGGGCCATTTCCGCCACCACGCCCAGATCGTGCGTAATCAGCAACAAGCCCATCCCGGTTTTTTCCTGCGTCTCGCGCAACAGATGCAACACCTGCGCCTGTATCGTCACATCCAGCGCTGTGGTCGGCTCATCGGCTACCAGTAACTGAGGCTCACCCGCCAGCGCCATCGCGATCATCACGCGCTGTTTCATGCCGCCTGATAACTGAAACGGATATTCATCCACTCGCCGCACCGCATCTGGAATGCCAACCTGATCGAGCAAGTCTATGCAGCGCTGACTAACTCCTTCCCCTTGAAAGGAGGAAGGTTGGGATGGGGATAATTTTTGATGCAGCGCCAGAACCTCGGCGATCTGCGCCCCAACAGTCATCACCGGATTCAGACTCAAGCCCGGCTCCTGAAAGATCATCGCCATCTTACCGCCGCGTATACCACGCATCTCACGCTCGGGCAAACCAAACAGCGAAATACCGTTCAATTCCACCCCGCCAGATTGATTGATCACCCCATCCGGCAACAACCGCATCAGCGAAAGCGCAGTCATAGATTTGCCGCAACCGGATTCACCCAGCAACGCAAAGGTCTGCCCCGCTAAGATCTCGAACGAGATACCATCCACGATGGCCATGCCATTGTGTAAGCCGGTAACGAGATTGCTGACCACAAGCAGATGGGCGCGCCCGTTCGAGGCAGATTCGATTACTGGGGTGTTTTCAGGTTTATTGGTCATACTGAAGAAAAATACTCGATGAAGTGCGGCGCACGAAAATCCCCGCCTATTATACGGCGCTGCAACGGAGCTACACTTTCGACATGCTTAAAAAGCTCCTTTATGGCTGAAATAGATGCATTCACTTTACCCCGCGACGGGGTGGACTGGCGTCGATTCAACTTTCGACTTGATATTTCAGCACATTCGCGGCACGATTCGGTTATACCGATACTATTCTTCTGTCTTTAGAGACTCTGCACATGGATAAAACGACTCAAAACCTCTCAGCCGCTGCCCTGGTCATCCTCGGCATTTATACGCTGGTCATCGGCGGCATTGTTTCAGTGCCCTACCACACGAATATCGTGGTTGGCTGCTTCTGGACTGAAATCATCCTGATCGTCGCGATGCTTTTCAAAGTCCAGCAATCGCCCGGCGCCGTACTGCCCACCGTTTTCGCCACACTATGCATCATCACGCCCACTGCGGCCACGGTACTTGCAGCCAGCGCAAACTTAGTCAGACATGTGATTCATTGAAAGCACAAGGTCTTGCGTGTTAATGCAAGACCTGATCCCGCTAATACATTTACGACCGCAATCACCCCGATTAATAATATCCGCTTCCAAAAAATTTCTCTGAAGCCGCTTTCGCCCTGACTAGCCCGAAATTTAGAACAGGCGTAAGATAGCTTCAAGGGATCAGCCATCCGACCGGGTTATTTATAATAATCCAATAAAATCAATTAAATGAAAACATAAAATATAAAATAAGTTGTGTTCTGCAGATATCCGCACTCTTTTTTATGCCCGTTTGATGAAAGACAATGAAGCTTAATACCCGATTCTTTTTGTTGATGACCTGCATTTTTTTGTTGTTTGCATTGCTGTCCTGGCTGTCCTTCAGTCAAATGGTAGATGAAATCAACCAGCAATGGGCAAGCCAATTCGCCGAACGCCAAGTATTATTCGACAAGCACCGAACCCTCTCCCCGCTGATCCGCGAAATCCGTATGGCACGCCAAATGGCGGCAGAACCGGCGCTGATTGAAATGGCCTTGCATGAAGACAATCCTGAAGTGGTACGGCGCGCCACCGAGGTCATGGAAAGCTATCGCTTTAATTTCCGCGATCACAGCTATTTTGCCGCCTTTGCCCATAGCGGCAATTACTACTTCAATGACGCAGCAGGGCAATTTTCCGGTAAACAGTTCAGATATACGCTATCCCCCACGGTCAAAAGCGATTACTGGTTCTATGCCACGCTAAAAGACGGTGCGGAGTATCAGGTCAATCTTGATCCTGACCTTCATCTGGGCGTTGTCAAGGTATGGATCAATGTGCTTTTAAAAAAGGGCAATAATGTGCTTGGCGTCATCGGTACAGGGATGGACCTGACCGACTTTCTCAAAGAAAGCGTAGACATTGAGCAACCCGGGATACACAACCTTTTTGTCGACAAGAGCATGGCGATTCAACTCTCCTCCGACCCGAAGCTGATCGACTATGCCAGCATTTCAAAAACGGTGGGCGAACGCACGAAAATTGACGTGTTACTCAAAAACCCGGCCGATGTCGAACGACTGCGGCAAGCGGCTCGGCGCATAGAGAAAAATCAGGGGGAAAATGTCACCACGATGTGGGTAAATTTCATGGGCGGATCGCACCTCTTGGCCATCGCCTATCTGCCTGAAATCGGCTGGTATGATCTCACCCTGATGGACGAGAAAAGCCTGACGGTATTGAACGGTTATACCTGGCTACCGTTCGTTGTCGGCGCACTGTTTCTGCTCGCCTTGCTGGTGGTGGGCTATTTCCTGCACCGCTGGATTTTAAAACCTATCCATAAACTCCAGTCAGCCACCGAAGAGATACAGCATGGGAATTACGACATTGAACCCCCTCAAGTTGGCAACGGTGAAATCGCCGCGCTATCGAACTCCTTCGGTAAAATGGTCCAGTTCGTCCAGCACACCAAGCAGGACCTGGAACGCAAAGTCATCGAGCGCACCGAAGATTTGCACAGACTGACGGAAATCGACCCACTGACCGGCTTGCTTAACCGCCGCGGCATGATGGACAGATTTGACAAGGAAATCGCTCGGCAGGCGCGTCAGAATGGCAAATTGGGTCTACTGCTGCTCGACCTTGATTTATTCAAACAAGTCAACGATATACATGGCCATGCTGCCGGTGATCTGGCGCTGTGTGCCACCGCCAATGTCTTGCATTTGACCAAGCGCAGCTACGATCATGCCGGGCGCTGGGGTGGAGAGGAATTTTTGTTATTACTACCCGAATGCAGCGAAAAAGATTTGCTGGCCATCGCCGAACGCATACGCGAAGCGGTTCAGAGCCTGTGTATCGAAACAGGGGGTCAAACGGTATCCTTTACAGTCAGCATAGGCGCGTACCATGCCAATAGTCCGCAAACGCTGGATGCGATGCTGCATCAAGTCGACAAGGCACTGTATGAAGCGAAAGACGCAGGCCGCAATTGCGTGCGCCTGGCTGAGCATTGACACAGCAGAACACCGGATACGGGGAAGTTAAGCTGACCGACTCTTTTTGATCAGATCGTAGGCCAGTTGGATCTCTTTGGCCTGCTCGGTCGCCATCTTGATCATATCTTCAGGCACGCCCTGCCCCATCAGTTTATCGGGGTGATACTGGCTGATCAGTTTGCGATAAGCGCGTTTAATCACGGCATCGCTGCTGTCTTTAGCAACACCCAGCGCCTTATAAGCTTCGTTCAACGCATCGACCGGATTAGCTTTTCCAGCTCCCATCTGCGCCTGATTGAGCACCATTTCCAGTATTTGTCTGAAGGCCGCCTCGTCATAACCCAGATGAGCGGCGATTTGCTTTAGCAACGCCTGTTCGGCAGGATGGAAGTCTCCGTCTGCGAAGGCCAGCGTAATCAGATAGACCAGCAGCACCTGCTTCAAATTCCGGGTATTCCCGCACACATCCATAAAACGGTTGCAGGCCGGCACGATATCAAAGGCAGGATCGGTTCCCATCTTGAACCAGTTGATCGCATCGGCACGATGTTCCGCCGTCATGCCCAGTTTCTGCATGAATGCCTCAACATGATCGATCTCGTCTTGCGTCACCACGCCGTCTGCCTTGGCCAGTTTACCCATCAGGATAAACACAGACTCCATAAAAACCGCCTGGCGCAACGCATTCTGCAAGGGATTCATCGCCCCCGCGCCATACGCGCGCAGACGATCGATGAAGCTACCGAAAAACAACCCTAGCAGCGCGCCGAACAAACCGAGAAAGTAATAACCCGCAATAAAACCGATCAACTTAAACAACACAGACTCCTGAATAAATAATCAATTAAACAAAAGGCGACCAGATGATCGCCTTTGTGTACTTCAAGTTAAGATCAACCCACCCAACGACGTGCGTTCTGGAACATCTTCAGCCACGCACCATTTTCCTGCCAGTCAGACGGATGCCATGAATGCTGCACAGCACGGAACACGCGCTCAGGATGCGGCATCATGATGGAGAAACGACCGTCTGGCGTAGTCAGCCCGGTAATCCCTTGCGGTGAGCCGTTAGGATTCAGCGGATAAGTCTCCGTCGCCGCACCGCGATTGTCCACATAACGCAGCGTCACCAGTTCTTGCGCTGCTTTAAGCTTTTTAGCGCCGCCGAAATCGGCATACCCTTCACCGTGCGCGACCACGATAGGCATACGACTGCCGGCCATGCCGTCGAACAGGATGGATGGTGATGGCTGAATCTCGACCATCACGAAGCGGGCCTCGAACTGCTCTGATCTGTTACGCGAGAAATGCGCCCAGTTTGAAGCACCGGGGATGATTTCGTGCAGATTGCTCATCATCTGGCAACCGTTGCATACGCCTAGCGCGAAGGTGTCGGTACGATTGAAAAACGCCTCAAACTCGTCGCGTGCACGACTGTTTAACAGGATGGATTTCGCCCAACCCTCACCCGCGCCCAGCACATCGCCGTAGGAGAAACCGCCGCAGGCTGCCACGCCCTTGAAATCCGCCAGATTAACGCGACCGCTGATGATATCGCTCATGTGCACGTCGACAGAGGCGAAGCCGGCACGGTCAAACGCCGCCGCCATTTCTATCTGACCGTTCACACCCTGCTCGCGAAGAATCGCCATTTTGGGACGAACACCAGAATTACGGATCGAGGATCGAGGATTGAGCGTCGCGTTCAGATCGTAAGTCAGACTCACGTGCAGACCGGGGTCCGTCGCATCCAGCAGACGGTCGAATTCAGATTGCGCGCAATCCGGATTGTCGCGCAGCTTTTGCAACTGGTAAGTCATCTCGGACCAGATGCGTTGCAGATTGACGCCGGTATCGGCATACAGTGTTTCGCTGCCACGCACCACGTTGATCATGCCGGTCTGATTAGGTACGGCGATGTTGTAAGCCGCCAACCCAGCATCGCGCGCCTGCTGCAGAATAGCGACAGCGTCGCTGCTGCGCACCTGAACCACTGCGCCCAACTCCTCGTTGAACAAGGCTGCCAACGCATCGCCCGGCAATTCATCCAAGCTGACATCCAAACCAATGTGCGAGGCGAACGACATTTCGCACAAGGACACCAGCGTGCCGCCATCAGAACGATCGTGATAGGCCAGCAGCGAACCATCGGCATTAAGTGATTGAATTAATTCAAAAAATGATTTTAAAGTTGCAGCGGAATCGACATCAGGCGCGACATTGCCGACCTGTTTGTAAACCTGCGCCAGTGCGGATCCACCCATACGGTTTTTGCCACAACCCAGATCGATCAGCAACAAAGTCGTATCGGGATCGGCCAGCAGTTGCGGGGTGAGCGTGCTGCGGGTATCCGAACAAGGTGCGAATGCCGTCACAATCAACGATAAAGGCGAGGTCACCGATTTGTTTTCATCGCCATCCTTCCAGGTCGACTTCATCGACATCGAGTCTTTACCGACCGGAATGCCTATCCCTAAGGCAGGGCACAGTTCCATCCCCACCGCATGCACGGTATCAAACAGCGCGGCATCTTCGCCGTGGTGACCGGCCGCCGCCATCCAGTTCGCCGACAATTTGATGTCGCCGATTTTAGCAATCTTCGCCGCCGCGATATTGGTCAGTGCTTCACCCACTGCCATACGACCGGAAGCGGCCGCATTCACCAGCGCCAGCGGGGTGCGTTCGCCCAGCGCATACGCTTCACCCAGATGCGTATTGAAACCCATCAAGGTCACGGCCACATCCGCCACAGGCACCTGCCAGGGACCGACCATCTGATCGCGCGCGGTCATACCGCCCACGGTACGATCGCCGATAGCAATCAAAAAGGTCTTGTTAGCGACAGAGGGCAGACGCAACACGCGTTCCAGCGACTCTTTCAAGTCCAGCGTCGTGGTATCAAAAGCCTTCAACTGGGGTGTTTCACGCACCACATTACGCGTCATCTTGGGCGGCTTGCCGAGCAATACCGACAGCGGCATATCCACCGGATTGTTTTCAAATTCGGTATCGTGCACGATGATCTGATCATCTTCCACCGCCACACCGACCACCGCAAACGGACAACGCTCGCGTTCACAGAAGGCGCGGAATTCTTCCAAACGTTCCGGCGCGATCGCCAGCACATAGCGTTCCTGCGATTCATTGCACCAGATCTGACGAGGTGACATGCCGGTTTCATCCAGCGGGATCTTGCGCAGTTCAAACGCCGCCCCGCGACCGCCGCCATGCACCAACTCCGGCAGCGCGTTAGACATACCACCCGCGCCCACGTCGTGGATGGACAGGATAGGATTGTTCTCGCCCAATTGCCAGCAACGATCGATCACTTCCTGGGCACGGCGCTGCATCTCAGGATTCCCGCGCTGCACCGAGTCGAAGTCCAGATTTTCCGCATTGCTGCCGGTGTCCATACTGGAAGCCGCCCCGCCACCCAGTCCGATCAGCATACCGGGTCCGCCCAGATGCACCACCAGCGCGCCGATCGGCAGATCGTGTTTATGCGTGTGGATCGCCGAAATACTGCCCAAACCACCCGCCAGCATGATGGGCTTATGATAGCCGCGCATCTCGCCTGCGACATTTTCTTCAAAGGTGCGGAAATAGCCGGTCAGATTCGGGCGTCCAAACTCGTTATTGAACGCCGCGCCGCCTAAAGGGCCGTCCAGCATGATCTGCAACGCGGTGACAATACGCGAAGGCTTGCCGTACTGATTCGAAACCTTCTCCCCCGCCCCCTCTCCCGCTTGCGGGCGAGGGGAATAATTTTCCCAGGGCTGCTCGAACCCGGGAATATTCAGATTGGACACAGAGAATCCGGTCAAGCCCGCTTTAGGACGTGAGCCGATACCGGTCGCGCCCTCATCGCGTATCTCGCCTCCTGATCCGGTTGCCGCCCCCGCAAAAGGCGCAATCGCAGTCGGATGGTTATGCGTCTCCACCTTCATCAGCGTGTGCGTCAGTTCTTCGGAAAATTCATACGCGCCGCCGGCACGGGGATAAAAACGCTCGACCGACGCACCTTCGATCACCGAAGAGTTATCGGAATACGCCACCACCGTACCGGTCGGGCTGACCTTATGGGTGTTGCGTATCATGCCGAACAGCGACATATCCTCTACCTGCCCGTCGATCACCCAATCGGCGTTAAAAATCTTGTGGCGGCAATGCTCGGAATTGGCCTGAGCGAACATCATCAACTCGACATCGGTCGGATTGCGCGCCAGTTTCTTGAAGTTTTCTACCAGATAGTCGATCTCATCGATCGACAAGGCCAGCCCCATCTCGCGGTTAGCGGCGGATAACGCCTCTGCGCCTCCCTGCAAAATATCAACCGATTCAAGTGGTTGCGGCTCGCCATGACGGAATATTTTATCCGCTGCGGTGGCGATATCGGCCAATACCGATTCGGTCATTCTGTCATGCAGCAACGGCAATACGGCAGCCTTTTCCGCTTCGGAAAGTTTCGCGCCGTTTTTACCGGACAAGTAATACTGGACACCGCGTTCGATACGCACAACGCCGGTCAGACCGCAATGCTGCGCGATATCGGTCGCCTTGGTGGACCAGGGAGAAATGGTGCCCAGACGCGGCACGACCAGCACGCGAGTCAACTCAACCGAAGGTTCAGCAATCGTTTTGGCCAGTCCCAGCACACGGTCCAGCAAACCTGCCTGAGCCTTGTCCAGTCGATTGACGCTCAACGCGCTGAAGTAACAGTAACGGGTATCAACAACGGCGACATGGGGTGCAACGGCAGAAATCGCGGCGCACAATTTTTCCAAACGGAAAGCGGATAAGGCGGAACTACCGACAGAGACTTTAAACATGGCGGGTGAGAATAAAATTCGGGACGCGATTATACTATGCCACGCGCCATTTAATTTAGCGAACCCGTTATGAACCCACTCAGCATCACACAACAACAAGTGACAAAGTATCTGCCTGAACGACCGCGTGACAGCCACAAAGGTCTATTCGGCAGCGTCTGCGTCATCGGTGGGGCCCCTGGTATGACCGGTGCTGCACTGCTGGCAGGACGCGCTGCCCTCAAACTGGGCGCTGGCTGCGTCCATGTGGGCTTGCTAAGCGACAACCCGCCCACTGTCGACTACACTCAGCCCGAACTGATGCTGCACAATGCAAAAACCGCGATGCAACTCCCCGGCGTCACCGTGTTGGCCATCGGTTGCGGGATGGGACAGGCACCGCCGGGACTGTTACTAGAAGCGATACAGACCGACGCTGCGCTGGTGCTCGACGCGGATGTTCTCAACATTCTGGCACAACGCCCTGATCTGGGACGACGACTGAACGCAACGAACCGCGCGATCGTGCTCACACCGCATCCAGGCGAGGCGGCACGACTACTCGCTTGCAGCACAGAAGAAATACAAGCAGACCGCATCAATGCGGTGCAACAACTGGCACAAAGATATGGCTGCGCCGTGGTATTGAAGGGCGCCGACAGCCTGTGTGCCACCAGCGAGGGATTATTTATCAATCACACCGGCAACCCCGGCATGAGCGCGCCCGGCATGGGCGATGTGCTCACCGGCATGATCGCCGCCTTTCTCGCCCAGGGCTTAACTGCCGATCACGCCTTGCTGCTAGCCGTCCACCTGCACGGCGCGGCGGGCGACGAACTGGCCAAATTCAAAATCGCCATCGGCATGACCGCAACCGAAGTTACCGACATGGCACGCCGACTCTTAAATAACTGGATAGCTCAACCGTAGCACAGAGCGATTCCACCCTACCCAAACAGCAAAAATATGACGACACCTATCGATATCTCTGAACAAGACGGCGTGCGCTACCTGCACTTCGGCTCCACCTGGGTCCAAGGCGCGATGCGCATCAATCGTCCATGGAATCTGGAACTGGAATACACCCGCGAAATGATGGCCTCCTTACTGTTGCGCGACGAGGCACGCTGGCCGCGCCGCGTACTGCTGATCGGCTTAGGCGCAGCCTCGCTGACCAAATTTCTCTATCGCTACCGGCCACTCGCGCATCTTACCATCGTGGAAATTGAACCCGATGTCGTCGCTGCCGCCCGTCACTTCTTCAAACTACCCGAAGACGACAAACGCATCCACATGGTGGTGGACGACGGCGCAGAGTTCGTGCTCTCGACCAACAAGAAATTCGATTTAATCCTAGTGGATGGCTTCAATGAACACGCCCATCCCGGCCAACTCAATTCGCTGCCTTTCTATCAGGCCTGCCGCAGTTGTTTAAACGATCAGGGCGTGATGGCGGTCAACCTGCTAGGACTGTGCAAGGGTGTACTGGGCGGCTTCACACATATTCTCACCGCGTTCGACGAACGAGCGCTGCTGTTCCCGTCCTGCAAGAGCGGCAACACCATTGCCTTTGCCACCGAGGGTGAACGCATTAACATCAGCCTGGATGACCTGAAGGACCGTGTCGCCACACTCAAAGAGGAAACAGGAATGAATCTCTCGACGACCTTGGACCGCCTCATCGAATCAGGTCTCTGCAAAGACAACAGCTTGAGTATCTGACGGAGAACACAATGAACTCATTGATTTTATTAGCATTAACGTCTGTCACACTGATCTATGCCATCAGTCTCTACAATCGTCTGGTGAATATCAAACACGCGGTTAGCCGAGCGTGGGCGAATATCGACGTGCTGCTCAAGCAGCGCCATGACGAACTGCCTAAACTGGTCGAGGTGTGCAAACAATACAAGGAATTTGAACAGTCCACCTTGCAGAAGGTCATCGCCGCTCGTACTCAGGTGCAGACTGCGCGGGAGAGCCAGAATATCGAATCGCTGGGTCAGGCGGAAGGCCAGTTGCGTGCGGGGTTGGGCAGTTTGTTTGCGGTCGCGGAAGCCTATCCTGCACTCAAAGCTGATGAAAACTTCATGCAATTGCAGACGCGCATCACCGGACTTGAAAACGGCATCGCGGATCGACGCGAGTTGTATAACGAATCGGTCAATATCTACAACGTCGGCATAGAGCAATTTCCCGCCGCACTGATCGCCAATATGTTCCACTACGAAGCACGGTCGTCACTGGATTTTTCCAGCAGCGAGAAGGCCGATGTAGACGTCAAATCGCTGTTCGGCTAATTTTTCATGCTGGCCTCGCTGCGCCGCAGTTATGCGATGCTGGTCACCTCATGCGCACAACTGTTACTGCTGTTTGTCGGTTTCCAGCTCGGCACTCGCAACGCCTGGTTGACAAGTCTTGGACTGATGGCCACGATCAGCCTTTCCGCTTGGCTCTCCGCGCTCAAACGACTGCGCGCGGTACGTGACACACCCACATCGAAAGTAGCTTCCGCAGCACAAGGCTATGTGGAACTGACCGGGCGTGGCGCGGCATTCGGCGATACGCCCTTGTATAGCAAACTCAAGCTGCGCCCATGCCTGTGGTATCGCTACGAAATTGAACGGCGCGATTCGGAAAAAGACTGGAAAACCGAGGATAGCGGCGAGAGTTTTGATTCATTTCTATTACGGGACGAGAGTGGCGTGTGCGTGATTGATCCGGAGCAGGCGGAAATTTCCACCCGTCACAAGGAATGCTGGGCAATAGATGATCATCGCTACACCGAATGGACGCTGGATCTGGAGGACAGGTTGTATGTGATCGGCGAATTTCGCACCAAAAATTGCGCGCTCGAATTTGACAGTCGCGTTGAACTTAACGAGTTACTGGCCGAATGGAAGAAGGACATGCCTGCGCTGCACCGTCGTTTTGATCTAAACAACGACGGCGAACTCGATGAAAAAGAATGGGCGCTGGCGCGTCAGGCCGCCAAACGTGTTGTGGCAAAAAACCAGCGGGAAATTGAAGCTAATACTGATATGCATCTGATAGGAAGACCACGCAACGGCAAACCGTTTTTAATCAGCAACCTTGCACCGGAAAAATTATCGCAACGCTATTTGTTGTGGAGCTGGGCACACCTGATAATTCTTTTAGGTGCCCTGATCGGGTTGGGGCGGGTATGGCAAAGTGACGGATTTTAATAACAACGAGGGGCAGGAACGAGACGTATATGGAGCTCCACATAAGTCTCGTAAACGGAATTTCGCCATTGTTAAGGGTTGTCGGATAGCGGCCCTTAAACAGCGAGCTGTCAGGATACAACAAAACGCTGCGGACAGGTGTCGGGCAAGCCCCGAGGGACGAAACGGCGTGATGTTAGCGATGCCTGTCAGACTCGACAACGGACTATGGGGATTTGAATGTTTACTCTGCCGCTAGTCAGGACGAGCGCGTCGCTTTGAGTGAGATCGGCGAGATCCCTTGGTCGACCAGACGCAGTTGGTAACATCGCAAATCTTCGACGGTCGCAGTGTCGGGTGAGCGTCCCAGCCAGCCATAAAACCGGCTGACGGTGCGGAGATAACCGCTTTGGGTCTTGGGGGGAGAGTTTGCGCATCCGCATTTCATCGAGAAAGCGTTGGCGCAACGGAGAAATCGTTTCAATCGTTGAGTTCATGATCCTCCTCCTTGTCGAAAAGCGAGGCGGATTGCCTCGCTTTTCAATATGGGGAACAAATTCTTTCAGTCAAGCAACGACACACGTAAAACCAACCTCAGGCGTAGGATCGAAGCGCCCATACCGCGAAGCGCTTTAGTCCACCATCACTAAGCAGTCATTCGCACCAACTTGAAATACCGCACAAACACTAGGATTATGATTAGCAAAAAATAAAACAATAAGTTACAAAACGCTCTATCTCGCCAGCGCCCATTCAACGTGTTCGCGCACCAGTTCTGAGGCATGGCAGCGGCGGGCATGCAGCGCAGCAACAATCCCCTCACTTTTCGGTGCATTACCCAGCGCCACGGCGATGTTACGCAACCATTGTTCATGACCGATGCGATAGATGGCGCTCCCCGCCAGTTTTTCCTTGAACTCATCCTCATCCCAAGCGAACAGTTCCACCAGACTTACCTCATCCAGACCATGACGCACGGCAAAATCGGCCTCAACCGTGGTTTGCGCGAAGCGATTCCACGGACACGCTAACTGGCAATCATCGCAACCGTAGATGCGATTACCGATAAGCGGGCGCAACTCGACTGGAATATTTCCTTTTAATTCAATGGTTAAATAAGAAATACAGCGGCGCGCATCCAACTGATAAGGTGCGATAATCGCCTGAGTCGGACACACCTCGATACATCGTGTGCAACTACCACAATGCGCAACTACTGGCTCATCAACCGGCAGCGGCAAGTTCAGGTATATTTCACCCAGAAAAAACCAAGACCCGGCATCACGCGAGAGCAACAGAGTGTGCTTACCCCGCCACCCCAGACCAGACTTACTCGCCAGCTCCACCTCCAACACCGGCGCGCTGTCGCTAAAAACCCGCCCGTCAAATTCAGCCACCTCATGTCGAATTTTATCGGCCAACTGGCTCAGACGGCGGCGCATCAGCTTGTGATAATCGCGTCCTAACGCATAGCGGGAAATAAAAGCGCTATCACCTTGTTGCAACACCTGCTCGCTGTCGGCAGCCCCTCTGGCCAAATAATTCATCCTCACGCTGATCACGCGCACGGTGCCGGGCACAAGTTCCGCCGGACGACTGCGTTTCACACCGTGTTTTGCCATATAATCCATCTCGCCGTAAAACCCCTGCGCCAGCCAATTCAACATACCGGTTTCGGCACAGCGAAGATCCGTATCTGCAATACCTGCTGCCTGAAAACCGAGTTCACGCGCCCATACACCTATCATTTTGACAAGCTGGTGATATTTATCCTGTAATGGATTTTGCACTGACTGAGGATTTATATTTTGCATGCTCCCGATGATAGCCGAATCTCCCTGCGGGCACGGTTCAATTGCCACTAATTATGACGATAGCCAACATGCCCGCCCCTAACCCTCCCCCGCATGCGGTAGAGGGAAAGAACGAACGCTCTGCGAATAGTTCAATTGTGCTCGACGATGAAAATGCCACGCTCGCCCTAGCGACCCGTCTGGCGGCACAGATCAAACCCGGCATGGTGATTTATCTGCACGGCGATCTGGGTGCGGGTAAAACTTGCCTGGTGCGCGGCGTACTCAATGCCTTGGGATTTAAAGGACGCGTCAAGAGTCCGACTTATACATTACTTGAACCCTACCATGCCGCTGGGTTAGACTTACGCCACTTTGACTTATATCGTCTGCAAGATGAAAATGAGTGGGAATTTGCCGGATTTCGCGACGAATTTGATGGAAAATCGATATTTTTTATTGAATGGCCCGATAAGGCCAGCTCATTTATTCCTCCGGCAGATTTAGAAATCAGTCTGGATATTTTGCCGCAGGGGCGCCTCGCCGATATCAAAGGCAACACCTCAATAGGACTAGCATGTTTAAAGCAGTTATAAAGATGATTTTATTTTCACTCCGAGTAAGCTGCGGGCTACTGCTGACTGCATGCTTGTTCATGCCGCCAGCAGCACAGGCCGCCATCGAAATCATCGCCACACGGATATGGCCGGCACAGGATTACACCCGGTTGACGCTGGAGTCGAAGTTGGCCATACGCCACAACATGTTTTCAGTAGAAAATCCAGATCGTTTAGTCATTGATCTTGAAGGCGTAGAACCGGGCGAAGCACTTAATCAACTCACCAGTAAAATAGGTGAAGATGACCCTTACATTAAAAGCGTACGGGTGGCACGTTTTAAACCGGGGGTGGTACGCATGGTGCTTGATCTCAAGAGTCAGGTTAAACCGCAACTGTTCGACCTGACCCCGGTAGGCGAATATGGTTACCGTCTGGTACTGGACGTCTATCCGGCCAAGGGACATGATGCCATGATGACGCTGCTGGATCAGGACAAACCTGCCGCACCTGAGGAGATACTACCTGCACCCAACAAACAGACCCCACGCACGCCGCACAGCGAATCGCCTGAAGTCGCCCAACTCCCGACCATCAAGACTCCAACTGCACCAACTCACCCGCCCAAAAATCAACCTGAGGTTCGCGCGCGAACCCTGATCATCGCGATCGATGCCGGTCACGGCGGTGAAGACCCCGGTGCACGAGGTGGTCGCGGATCGCATGAAAAAGATGTCACCCTAGCGATTGCGCGCCGTTTATGTACGCTGGTCAATGAAACGCCGAATATGCATGGCGTGCTGATCCGCGACGGAGACTATTTCATCCCACTGGGAGGACGCGTAGTCAAAGCACGTCAGGCGCGCGCCGATCTGTTCGTCTCGATACACGCGGATGCGTTTATCAGACCGGATGCACACGGCTCATCCGTGTTTGCACTCTCAGAACACGGCGCGACCAGCACCGCCGCACGCTGGCTGGCCAAGAAGGAAAATGAGGCGGATTTGATCGGTGGTGTCAACATCGCCGTCAAAGATCCGTATCTGGCGCGCACGCTGCTTGACCTGTCGCAAACCGCCACCATCAATGACAGCATACGACTGGCCCGACACGTGCTGGGCGAACTGGACAACATCAACGATTTGCACAGCGGCCACGTCGAACAGGCAGGCTTTGCCGTGCTCAAGTCGCCGGATATCCCTTCGATACTGGTTGAAACCGCGTTTATCAGCAACCCCAGCGAAGAGGCTCGTCTGAACGACGAAGGCTATCAGACCAAATTAGCCAATGCAGTACTGGGCGGCATCAAACGTTACTTCGCACAAAACCCGGCCCTATCCAAACAGAATATCGCGCAAAACTACTGAGGCAACCTCGTGTTGAAAATGCCATGGATCAGCGACTCATCAGGATTTTAGGCGGAACCACCGAACACTACCCATACGCACTGGAGAATAAATATCCACGCATCCTGGAGACGATCATGTCGCTCTGGGATCACGACGAAATCGATCCTTATTTCATGGAGTTGATGGTCAGCGACCGAGAGGGTCGTGGCGGTTTCCCGCCCGATGTGGCCGCCAACATTATGCGACTGAGCCTGCTCCACGCAGCTCAGGAAAAACCGGATAAAATCAAAGATATATGGGATGCTTCCGCCACCGCTTTCGTCAACTTCAAACCGCAACCTCTCACCGAATGGATCAATCCAACCGACACGCTCATCGATGCACTGCAAAAAATCAACCTGCCCTGCACGCCGGCTGCCTTTTTTGAAGCCATTGAAACGGGCAACCGCACTGCATTGGCTTTGTTTATCGATGCCAAAATAAACACTGACATTCGCGATAACCGGGGCTGGACGCCGCTGATGGCCGCCGCCTTCCGTGGACAAAATGAAATCATCGATTTGCTCATCCGGCATGGCGCCGAGATTAATGCAATCGACTCAGGCGGAAACACGGCGCTGCACTGGGCCGCATTTAGCGGGCATACGGATTGCGCCCGGCAGTTGATTGCACATTCGGCCAGTATCGATCTGCGTAACCACTTTGGCTGGACCCCTCTGATACAGGCCGCCGCACGCAATCACGCAGAGGTCCTGTCCCTGTTGATATCCAGCGGTGTCAATCTCGACACCTGTGCCAATGACGGCTATACCGCACTGCACAAGGCGGCCGAGTTGGGTTATGGCGAAATCGCGCAACTGCTGCTGGCTCGGGGAGCGAACCCGGATCTGGCCAACAGCGAGGAAAATACGCCGTTAAAGCTTGCCATCAAAAACAAACAGGACGAAATGGTGAAGTTATTAACCTCCGTCCCCAACAACCCTGCATGATGCGAGGAAAATCACATAAACCAATAAATTCAATACAATCAACAAGTTATAAATAATTTTGCAAGCCGATCATTGCCAACCGGCCTTTCGGCGGCGCAAGCAATGCACCGCGAAGAAATTGAGCGTTTGCCGCGCACCCTCATTTATAGGTAATATCGCGCCTATTGCACTCACGGGGTCGCATGACCTTCCCCCTTTAATTCACTACTCATTCAGGAATACTATGTCCGAATTACAACAGATTATCGAAGCCGCTTTTGAACGTCGTGCCGACATCACCCCGCGCAACGCAGATGCTCAACTCAAAGAAGCCGTAGACTCAGTGATCATGCAACTGGATCAGGGTAAATTGCGCGTCGCAGAAAAAATCGACGGCGACTGGGTCACCCATCAGTGGCTGAAAAAGGCCGTGCTGCTGTCATTCCGTCTGGAAGATAACGCCTTCATCAAGGGTGGTTTCACTAACTACTACGATAAAGTGCCATCAAAATTTGCCGACTACAACAGCCGTGACTTCCGTGAAGGCGGTTTCCGCGTTGTTCCTCCGGCCGCAGCACGCCGTGGTGCCTACATCGCCAAAAACGTGGTTCTGATGCCATCCTATGTCAACATCGGTGCGTTTATCGATGAAGGCACTATGGTCGACACCTGGGCGACGGTTGGTTCCTGCGCGCAGATCGGCAAGAACGTACATCTGTCAGGCGGCGTGGGTATCGGCGGCGTGCTGGAACCGGTCCAGGCCAATCCCACCATCATCGGTGACAATTGCTTCGTCGGCGCACGTTCAGAAATCGTCGAAGGCGTGATTCTGGAAGACAACGTGGTGATCTCGATGGGCGTGTTCATTGGTCAAAGCACCAAGATCTACGATCGCGAAACCGGCACCGTAACTTATGGCCGTGTTCCGGCAGGCTCTGTGGTTGTCAGCGGCAGCATGCCTTCACCGGATGGCAAATACAGCCTGTACTGCGCGGTGATCGTCAAAAAAGTCGATGCTAAAACACTGTCCAAAGTCGGCATCAACGAACTGTTACGCGGCATCTAAACTAGGATGGAAGATCGAAGATTGAGGAGCGAGGAAAACCTGAGCCTACCTCAATCCTCATTCCTCATTCCTCAATCCTGTTTTGGGAGCTTTCGATGATCGTCACACCTCTGCTGAAGCTGGCATCTGACCGGAAAGCGTCCGACCTGTTCTTCTCGGTCGGTGCGCCGGTCAACATCAAGATCGACGGCGTCACCGTTCCTGTCAACGCGCAACTGATGAATGCGGAGACCATCAAACGGATCGCTTACGAATTGATGTCCTCGCGGCAGATCATCGAATTCGAAGCCAGCATGGAAATGAACTTTTCCTATCGCGTAGAGGGATTGGGAAGTTTTCGCGTCAATGTATTCCGGCAACGCGGCGATGTCGCCGTCGTGATCCGTCATATCCGCAGTAAAATCAACACTGTGGACGACCTGCGCCTGCCCTCCGTGCTCAAAAAATTGATCATGGAAAAACGCGGGCTGATTCTGGTCGTAGGTGCAACGGGTTCAGGAAAATCCACCACGCTAGCCTCGATGATCGAGCACCGTGCCGAGATACAGGGCGGTCATATTCTGACCATAGAAGATCCGATTGAATATATTTTTCAACACGGAAAATCTGTCGTCAATCAGCGTGAAATCGGCACCGACACACAGTCGTACGACAATGCTTTATCGGCGGCGATGCGCGAAGCGCCCGATGTGTTGATGATAGGTGAAGTGCGCGATCGCGAAACGCTCAAGCAATCGCTGATCTTTGCGCAAACTGGTCATTTATGTCTGACCACCTTGCACGCCAACAACAGTTATCACGCCTTGAACCGCATCGTGAATTTCTTCCCCTACGACTCGCGCCAAAGCGTGCTCTCCGATCTGGCGATGTGTTTGCGCGCGGTTATTTCACAACGTCTGGTTCGCACCACGCAAGGCAAGCTGGTTCCGGTGGTGGAAATTTTGCTCAATACCACCCTGATTGCCGACCTGATCAAGGATGATGAAATCGACAAGGTCCGCGAGGCGATCGAAAAAAGCGTCTCTAGCGGTTCGCAAACCTTTGAGCAGGCCTTATACAAACTGTTCAAGGACGGCGAAATCACCAAGGAAGAGGCAATGCGCAATGCGGATTCAGCCAGCAACTTATCCGCGCTGGTCGACTTCTCAGAACGCACGACCACCATGCACGTACCCATTTATACACCTCCCGAAACGCCCAAACCGGCTAAACCTGACTTCACCAACATCAAACTCGATCTGGATGTATCTTGACAGGCATGGCAAACACTCATCATTCTGACATGCCTGCATCCCTCCCTTCCAACTCCCTCCCGCAAGCGGGCGAGAGGGACAAAGTATCACTACGCGAACATCCGATCAAGCTGTACGGAATTCCCAACTGCAACACCGTTAAAAAAGCCCGCGACTATTTGGCAGAACACAACATCGCTGTCGATTTCCATGATTTCAAAAAGCGCGGTTTGGATGAAGCAACGATGCAGCATTGGTTGCAACAGCGCGACTGGACCGAACTGGTCAATCGCCGCGGGCTGACCTGGCGCGGTCTGTCCGACGAACAAAAATCCACCGATACGGCGTCCGCTACGAAACTAATGCTGGAAAAAACCAGCGTCATCAAACGCCCCCTGCTGGAAATCGACGGAAAATTATGCCACGTTGGCTTCGATGAGGCAGCTTATACCGAACTCTTTAAATGAAAGTAACAACATGACTGCTACGCTAGAACTCGCCCGCGCACTGATCGCACGCCGCTCACTGACCCCAGACGACGCGGGTTGTCAGGAAATTTTGATCGAACGCCTGGAAAAACTTGATTTTAAAATAGAACGCATGCGCTTTGGCAACGTCGACAACTTCTGGGCGCGGCGCGGTACGACCAGCCCTGTGCTGGTATTCGCCGGTCACACCGATGTCGTTCCCAGCGGCCCGGTCGAATCCTGGTTCAGCCCGCCATTTGAACCCACGATACGCGACGGCATGCTGTTCGGGCGCGGCGCTGCCGACATGAAGACTTCGGTGGCCGCCTTCATCACCGCGATCGAAGCCTTTGTCGAAGATCACCCGGCACACGCAGGCTCTATCGCCCTGTTGATCACCTCGGACGAAGAAGGCATCGCGGTGGACGGCACTGTGCGCGTGGTCGAAGCCTTGCAGGCGCGCGGCGAAAAACTGGATTACTGCATCGTCGGCGAACCCACCTCCAACAAACTGGTGGGTGACATGATCAAGAACGGGCGTCGAGGCTCTTTGTCCGGCACGTTAATTGTTAAGGGAATTCAAGGACATATTGCCTATCCTCATCTGATTAAGAACCCCATCCACATGGCAGCGCCCGCGATTGCCGAACTAGCCGCTACGACATGGGACAATGGCAACGAATATTTCCCGCCGACCTCATGGCAGATTTCCAATATGAATGGCGGCACGGGCGCGACCAATGTGGTCCCAGGCACGGTGGAAATTCTGTTCAATTTCCGTTTTTCCACGGCCAGCACCGAGCAGCAACTCAAAGACAAGGTTCACGCCATCCTCGACAAGCACCAAGTCACTTATGACCTGGAGTGGGAATTATCCGGCAAACCGTACATCACGCCCAAGGGCAGTCTGGTGGAAGCCATCAGTCGCGCAATTGAGCAAAGCTACGGCATCACGCCGGAACTGTCGACCTCGGGCGGCACCTCGGACGGGCGCTTCATCGCCGACATCTGCCCGCAGGTGATCGAATTCGGCCCGCTGAACGCCACCATACACAAGCTCAACGAATGCGTCGCGGTCGCCGATATCGAACCGCTTAAGCTCACCTTTCAACGCACACTGGAAAACCTGTTATGCAAATAGACAATTATTTCTCTGCCGCGTCGCAGAGCCTGCATACCGTACGCGACTACCTGCGTTTTGCGGTCAGCCGCTTTTATCAGGCCAAACTGTTTTTCGGTCACGGCAGCAATGACGCCTATGACGAAGCGGTTTACCTGATTCTGCACACGCTGCATTTGCCTGTAGATACGCTGGCACCCTTCCTCGATGCGCAACTCACCATGAGTGAGCGCAGCGAGGTGCTGAGCATCATCCAGCGCCGCGTCGAACAGCGCATTCCGGCTGCCTACCTGACTCACGAAGCTTTCCTGGGCGAATACAGTTTCTATGTAGATGAACGCGTCATCGTGCCGCGCTCCTTCATCGCCGAATTGCTGCGCCAGCGCTTATCCCCCTGGATCGCTGAACCGGATAACATCGGCCATGTGCTGGATATGTGTACCGGCAGCGGCTGTCTGGCCATCCTGTGCGCGGACGCTTTTCCGAACGCACAAGTCGATGCCGTCGATCTGTCAGCGGATGCACTGATGGTCGCGAAGCGCAATGTAGCTGACTATGAACTGGCCGAGCGCATCAACCTGATCGAGTCGGATCTGTTCACGCAACTGCCCGGACGTAAATACGACCTCATCATCAGCAATCCGCCTTATGTGGATGCGGAGTCAGTCACAGCCCTCCCTCCTGAATATCTGCACGAACCCAAACTATCTCTGGGCAGCGGCTCTGACGGACTGGATGCGACGCGCGTGATTCTTGCCCAAGCTGCCGAACACCTGAGCGACAACGGCATCCTGATCGTCGAAATCGGCCACAACCGCGATGTCATCGAAGCGGCCTACCCTACCCTGCCATTCACCTGGCTGGATGTGACGGCGGGCGATCAGTTCGTGTTTATGCTGCATCGCAACGATCTGATTTAAAATATAAATTCAGAATTTCGGGATGAAGTACCAGGAGCCGCGCAGAGAATGACGAGACATACCGCAAAGGTAGGCGAGGAATGAGCGAGCACGGGACGCAGGGAGCGGAAGGGTCGATGCGTAAGAATCGGGGCACCCCCGGCCTACCCCTTGCGGGTGAATTCGCCCGAAAAATGGATTTTATGCCTGTTGAGCATTACGAGAACTTCCCGGTCGCATCCATCCTGATGCCCAAACGGCTGCGTCGTCCGGTGGCGGCGATTTATCATTTCGCAAGAGCTGCTGACGATATTGCCGACGAGGGAGATTTATCCGATACCGAGCGGTTGCAAGGGCTGGCTGCATTTCGCGAAGAGTTAAACCGCATCAGCCAAAACGAAGCGCCGGCAACACCCTTGTTTCAAAATCTGCAAGCCACCATCCGGCAGTATGAATTACCGTTGCAGCCGCACTACGATTTGCTCGATGCCTTCTCGCAGGATGTCGTCCAGAAACGCTACAATAACTACGCCGATCTGCTCGACTACTGCCGTCGCTCCGCCAATCCGGTAGGCATACTGATGCTGCACCTGTACGGCGAAGCGACACCGGTCAACATCGATTATTCGGATGCGATCTGCACCAGCTTGCAGTTAATCAATTTCTGGCAGGATGTCGCCAAGGATATCGCCATCGGGCGCATCTACCTGCCGCTGGACGAGATGGCAAAGTTCGGCGTCACCTCCTCCCAGATTGAACAGCAACTCTGCGATGACAACTGGCGCCGTCTGATGCAGTTTCAGGTGACCCGTGCCCGCGCACTGATGCTGCAAGGCGCGCCATTAGGCAGCATACTCACTGGGCGCATCGGACTCGAAATGCGTATGATCATCGCCGGCGGATTACGCATCCTGGATAAGATTGAAAAGGTGCAATTCGATGTTTATCGCCGCCGCCCGGTGCTAGGCCCGCTCGACTGGGTTATCATGCTGGCCAAATCCGCACCCCACTCGTACTAACATGACTCCAGACCAATATTGCCAGGAAAAAGCCGCTGCCAGCGGTTCCAGTTTTTACTACAGCTTTATGTTCCTCCCCAAAGAAAAGCGCCGCGCGATCATCGCGCTGTACGCCTTCTGCCGCGAGGTGGACGACGTGGTGGATGAATGCACCGACGAACAGGTCGCCCGCACCACGCTCAACTGGTGGCGCGGTCAGGTGGCTGAGATCTACGGCGGCAAACCGCAACATCCGGTCGCCATCGCGCTGATTCCTGTCGTTGTAAAATTCAACATGGCGCAGGAACTGCTGCTTGAGATCATCGACGGCATGGAGATGGATCTGGATCAGCCGCGCTACAACGATTTCAAATCGCTGCAACTGTATTGCTACCGCGTCGCCTCGGTGGTCGGTCTGTTGTCGGTGGAGATTTTCGGCTACACCGATCGTCAGACACTCAAATATGCTCACGACTTAGGCATCGCCTTTCAGCTCACCAACATCATCCGCGATATCGGCGAAGACGCCAGACGCAACCGCATCTATCTGCCCATGGACGAGATGCAGCAGTTCGGCGTCACAGCAGCGGACATCCTCAATGCGAATGAGACCGAAAATTTCCATAAACTCATGGAATTCCAGATCGAACGCGCGGAAGGTTTTTACCAGCAGGCACTCGCACAATTGCCACCCGTCGACCGTAAAAACCAGCGCACAGGCCTAATCATGGCGGCGATCTATCGCGCCACACTGGATGAAGTCAAAGCTTCCGGTTGCCATGTCTTAAAGGAGCGCATCTCCCTCACCCCGCTGCGTAAACTGTGGCTGGCATGGACGACCTGGGTCAAATCCTAGCAAAACAATGACTAAAGGCTTTTTCAATGCCGCCGTGATCGGTGGTGGTTACGCAGGGATGGCGGCCGCCGCCCGGCTTGCCGAACTGGACATTCCGGTGACCGTGTTCGAGAGTGCAAGACAACTGGGTGGTCGGGCGCGCGGCGTCGGCTACGAGAATACTCAGCTCGATAACGGCCAGCATCTCTTGCTAGGCTGCTATCACCAGACTCTGGCGCTGATCGAACAGGTCGGCGGCAATGTCACAGAGGATTTTTTACACCTGCCGCTGCAACTGGAACTGCACGGTCATTTTTCCCTGAAAGTCCCCCGCCTGCCCGCGCCATTTCATCTATTGTTCGCACTGTTGTTCGCACACGGTTTGAGCTTTGCCGAACGATTGAGCGCTGCGCGCTTCATGCAGGCAATGAAAAATAATAATTTCAAAATAATCAAAGATATAAGCGTCAGATCGCTATTATCAGAACACAAGCAAAGTCCGGCACTGATCCAGAAACTTTGGGAACCGCTGTGTATCGCGGCGCTCAACACCCCGCTCCGTATCGCATCCGGCCAGGTATTGCTGAATGTTTTAAGGGATGCATTGAATCAGACGCGTTCCGACAGCGACATGCTGCTGCCGCGCATTAATTTCACCGCACTGTTTCCCGCCCGTGCCGAAAAATATATAAAGCGACGTGGCGGACATGTGTTGACCTCCTGTGGCGTAGAGCAACTGCTACCCCACGAACACGGTTTCGAGATCATCACCAAACGCGGCAGCCTGTTCTTCAGCCACGTGATCTGCGCGACCCCGCCGGTCATCACGGCCAAACTTCTGCGCCCGTATCCAGCGCTCGCGCCCGTCGTCGCACAAATCGATGCGCTGCAACATCAGCCCATCTATACCGTGTATCTGCAATATCCGGCATCTGTCCGTCTGCCTCACCCCATGCTGGGCTTGCATCAACGCTATAGTCAGTGGCTGTTCGACAAGGGGCAGATCGCAGGACAAGACGGACTGATCGCGGCAGTCATCAGCGCGGAAGGCTTGCATCAGGAATTATCTCAAGATGAACTGGCGCAAAGAGTGATCGCCGAATTAAAGGATGAATTCGGCTTCAGCGAAGCCCCCCGCTGGTACAAAGTCATCGCGGAAAAACGTGCGACCTTTGCCTGCACACCAGACCTTAACCGCCCGGCACAACAAACGCCACGCGCCAATCTATTGCTCGCGGGCGATTACACCAAAGGCGATTACCCAGCGACACTAGAAGGTGCCGTGCAAAGCGGCATCCACTGCGCCGAGATCATCGAGCAAGACGCTATTTCTAACTCACACTAGGCCGTCTCAAACGGCGAACTGGAAACATGAGGTCATTCGTGCCACAATCGCAAGTTAGAGACGTATAAACCACTAAATTGATCACGCAAAGCACTATGACAACCGAAACCACCACTCCCCAGTCCGAAAAACTTCCAGATGCACATCCGAATGACGATAATCAGATTATTGCCGAGCGCCGCAACAAGCTGGCTGCTATCCGCAAAGCGGGTGTCGCTTTCCCAAATGACTTCAACCGCACGCATCTGGCGGGAAACCTGCATGACGAATTAGGTCACATGTCCCACGAAGATCTGGAAGCTGCGCAACTGCAGGTGAATGTCGCCGGGCGCATGATGTTGAAACGCGTGATGGGCAAGGCCAGTTTCGCCACTTTGCAGGACATGAGCGGGCGCATCCAGTTGTTCATCAGCAACAATGAGATCGGCGAGGAAGCGCACGGCGCCTTCAAGCATTACGATCTGGGTGATATTCTGGGTGCTGCGGGCGTGGTTTTCAAGACCAAGACAGGTGAACTTTCGGTGCGCGTCACACAGTTACGCATGCTGACCAAGTCACTGCGCCCGCTGCCGGAAAAATTCCACGGCCTGTCCGATCAGGAGCAAAAGTACCGCCAGCGTTATCTCGACCTGATCACCAATCCGGATGCGCGCAGCGTATTTATCAAGCGCACCAAAATCATTCAGGCGATCCGCGAATTCTTCATCGGCGAAGGTTATATGGAAGTGGAAACCCCGATGATGCATTCGATTCCGGGCGGGGCATCTGCAAAACCTTTCGTCACCCACCACAATGCGCTGGATATGGAGATGTTTTTGCGCATCGCGCCGGAACTATATCTCAAGCGGCTAGTGGTCGGTGGCTTTGAAAAAGTCTTTGAAATCAATCGTAATTTTCGCAACGAAGGTTTGTCTACTCGCCACAACCCTGAATTCACCATGCTGGAATTCTACGAAGCCTATCGCGATTACAAATATCTGATGAACTTCACCGAACGCCTGCTAAGAGAAGTCGCGCAAAAAGTACTGGGCACCACGCAGCTCACCTATCAGGGACGCGAACTGGATTTGAGTCAGCCATTCCATCGCCTGACCATGGTTCAGGCCATCCAGAAATATCATCCGCAATTTACCGATGAGCAACTGGCCGACCGCGAATTCGTACTGGCCGAGTTGCAAGACTTGAAAGCCAAGCACAATCCAAAAGATGCGTTGGGCGGTCTGCAATTATCTCTGTTTGAAGAGTTGTCCGAGACATTGCTGTTTGAACCTACCTTTATCATCGACTATCCGGTGGAAGTCTCACCGCTGGCACGCAGCAGTGATGCGAACCCTGCGATCACCGAGCGCTTCGAATTATTCATATTGGGACGCGAACTGGCCAACGGATTCTCCGAGTTGAACGACGCCGAAGATCAGGAAGCCCGTTTCGATGCGCAAGTCATGGCCAAAGAAGCCGGCGACGAAGAGGCGATGTATAAGGATGCTGATTATATACGCGCGCTGGAATACGGCCTGCCACCAACAGCAGGAGAGGGCATCGGTATCGACCGCCTGATCATGATGCTGACTGACTGCGCCAGCATACGCGACGTGATCCTGTTCCCGCAGATGCGTGCGCAAGCCTAACGGGCACGAAAAATTCACACCTTAATAATGAAACTCACCATGCCCGTTCCCCCTTATCAACCTTCCCCCGCAAGCAGGGGAAGGGGCGGACGAACGCTTACGCGAATTTCACATCAATCTCGGCTATGCTAAGCCCGGACATCCGCGCCCGCATTTTGCTGCTCTACCCGATGCTGGGGGAGCTGCCGACGGCGGAACTGGACGGGCTGTTAGTTAGCGCCAGCCTGATGCAACTGCCGTTAGGCACCGTTGTCTTCGACGAACATCAGGCCTGTCAGGGATTTCCGCTGCTGCTGTCCGGCAGTCTGCGCATCATCAAGTCAGCGGCCAGCGGGCGGGAATTGCAACTGTACCGCGTCGTTCCCGGCGAGAGCTGCATCATGACCAGCAGTTGCCTGCTCGGCGACAGCCGCTATCAGGCACGCGGCATCGTGGAAGAAGCCGTCGAAATGGTGTTTTTACCGGCGGCGGTTTTCCACAACATGATGGGCAAATACGACGCCTTTCGCCGCTACGTGTTTCATCTGTTCACCGACCGCATCACCGATTTGATGGAACTGGTCACGACGGTGGCATTCCAGAAACTCGACCAGCGTCTGGCCGCGCTACTGGTTGCCAAAACCAGCCCGATCCATACCACGCATCAGGCCATTGCCGATGAACTGGGCTCGGCACGCGAAATGATAAGCCGATTGCTCAAGGGGTTTTCTGAACAAGGGTGGGTCACGCTAGGCCGAGAGCAAATCGTGGTCACCAACCTTGCCGCACTCAAGAAATTCGCCGCACTATAACCTTCGATGCGGTGTGCTGATGATCACTCACTCTATGCTTGTTAAATCACCTTAAGGAAACACAAAAAATGAAAAAAAATGCCGGCGTATTGGATCGAGGGCTACGCGTCCTGGCAGGATTAGGCGCAATCGAACTGGCCTATGCAGGCCTGATCGGCTCATGGGGCTATTTTGGTATTATTCCCATGTTGACCGGCATCATCGGACTGTGCCCGGCTTACGCGATTATCGGCATCAACACCTGCCAGATGAGACGCTAAGCAACCGAGTAAAATAACAGCAACGCCACAATAGACGACCATTGGTGTGATATAACAACGTGCCATACGGAGTCCGTCAAGGTGCAAAAAATCTAGCAAGAAAGCTGTCTGTCGAAGCCTGGAAATAAATCGAAAGCTGCTTGATGCAAGTCGTTGACATGAGTCGTACATTATCCGAAATCTAAGCATTTTTGATAAATTAAGGGACTGAATGAGCAAGAAACACGCACAGCATGATTTTGACCAACTACGCTGTGCAGCCAAGGCTAAGCTGGCCAACGAACCACAGCCCAATGTGCCGGATCTCTCATTCGAAGCGTTGCTACATGAGTTGCAAGTGAATCAGATTGAGCTTGAGGCACAGAATGAATCATTGCGCCAGGCTCACATTGAGATGGAAGAATCTCGCGACCGTTACGTGGATTTTTATGATTTTTCACCCGTCGGTTATCTCACTCTCAACCAAGATGGCATGATAGTCGAGATAAACCTCACCGGCGCCGAACTGATCAGGGAAGATCGCCAAAAAATCCTTAAGCGCCGCTTCTCCACTTACATTACCACGGAATACCAAGACAACTGGCATAGATATTTCATGTCTGCGCTTAAAAATACAAATGGGTTTCGTTGTGAGCTGGTTCTGCAACGCCGTGATGGCTCACGCATCTTCACACAATTGAATGGTTTGCGCCTGAAGAAAGATGGCAAAGATCCAGTAGTACGCATCGTGCTGACTGATATTACTGAACGCAAGCAGGCTGAGGAGTTGCTTCACGAAAGCAATGATCGACTTGACTTTGCATTTAAGGGTTCTGGTGATGGCATGTGGGACTGGGATGTCACCACGGCCATGGTAAGGTATTCAGTGCTATGGAAATCCATGCTGGGCTATGACGATGGCGAACTTGCTAATGAATTTGAAGAATGGGAGCAGCGTGTTCATCCGGATGATTTGCCCAAGGCCTTGGCTGATATCAAATCCTATTTGCATGGTGAGACATCCGTTTATAACAATGAACATCGTCTATTGTGCAAAGACGGTAGCTATAAATGGATACTCACTCGCGGCATTGTGAGGAGTCGCGCTGCGGATGGAACGCCTCAACGCTTGATTGGCACACATACAGATATTTCTGAACAGAAAAAAATAGAGGAATCACTGCGCATCTCAGCGACAGCATTTGAGACTCAGGAAATCATCATGGTGACCGATGAGCGTGCTGTCATTGTTCGCGTTAACAGCGCATTCACGAATCTGACGGGTTATAGCGAAGAAGAGGTCATTGGTAAACTGCCATTCATTCTTCAATCAGGGCGTTATAACGCAGCCTTTTACCAGTCTCTTTGTGAGGCAATTGGTCGTGACCATAACTGGCGGGGAGAAATATGGGGCCGGCGCAAGGACAGTACAGAATTTTTGGCGCAGCTCAGCATTTCTGCAGTAAAGGATAAGGGATGGATTACGTCGCATTATGTCGCTACTTGGCGGGACATAACCGCGCAAAATCATGCCGAGGAGCAATTGCAACTTTCGTTTCGTAAACTGGAAGAAAAGGAATTAGCTAAGACCAGATTTCTTGCCGCAGCCGGACATGACCTGCGACAACCATTGGCAGCCGCCCAAATGTTTATCTATGCGCTCAATGCAGGCAACCCCACTACGGAACAAAAGGATCTGATCCAAAAGTTGATGTCCTCAATGTCTACTTTTAAAGATCTGCTTGATGCTTTATTGAATTTGTCAAAACTTGATTCTGGCAGGATTAAATCTAAATGCGAGCCGATTAATATACCGAATTTAATGATCTGGTTGGAAGCCCACTTTGCGCCTATCGCAAGGGAGAAAAAACTTGTAATAAACCTATATTTTTCATTGGCTGAGATAATTAATATTAGTTCTGATCACGGCTTGCTTAAATCGGTGCTGATAAATTTGGTTGCTAATGCCATCAAATTTACCACTAGTGGTGCCATTCTATTGAGCGCCAGACGTCGCGGCAAGGATGTGCTGTTTCAGGTCTGGGATACTGGGATTGGAATTGCAGAAGAAAACTTGCAACATATCTTTGAAGAGTTCTATCAGATAGATAATCCACAAAGAGATAGGGTCAGCGGTCTGGGATTGGGCTTACCCATCGTGAAACGCACCTTGGATTTATTGGGAAGTGAAATTAGATGTCATTCAAAACTTGGTCGTGGATCAGTTTTTGAATTTCGTTTACCAATCTTGATGACTTACGATGTAACGCTGCTGCGGAATGTGATGACGGTGCAAAACAATCAGGCTGACTATTCTTTTCTGCTAGGGAAACAGTTTGTTTTGATTGAGGATGACATGCTTTTAAAAGAAGCCACAACAGCATGGATAGAAGCAGTGGGAGGCCACGTGGCAGTCTTTGATAGCGCCGAAAGTGCCTTGGAGTACGCAAATATTGAAGGCGCCGATTACTACATTGTTGACCACATGCTGAAAGGGAAACTGAGTGGAATTGATTTTCTGAATATGCTTTATAAAAGAACTTGCAAGTCCATCAATGCGGTACTGGTGACAGGTAATACATCAAATGAACTTGTTCGTGATGCAGATGGTTTTAAATGGCCGGTACTTTTTAAACCAGTTAATGCGTACAATTTGGTTTCCTGCCTTACTGAGGAAGTATCAAGGTAAATTTTCGTCTACACTAAGTTCGCCATACTTTGTTGGATACTGTTTTGTGCATTATTTGGCGGTTTTAAGTACCAGCTGCAACAGTCAATGCTTGATAGCATTCCATGTATTTCATATCATCCGTCATCATGTGATTTATTAGTATATTTTTAATTTCTAATCCGGCAGTTACCCATCCTGTATCATGACCATATGGTGTGAAATTCGACATAATTTCGTTGAGTTTTTTCAGAACATTAGCGTGTGTTTTTGCATGATCTTCTAAATTGATATATTGCCACTCCTTAAATAGTCGCTCTTCATGAGCAAAGTGCTGCACGGCATCATCAATGATGAGGTGCAATCGCTGTTTGATAACATCCGGGTTATTGCCGCCAGTAATAGACCAGTTGAAATCATTGATTAGGAGAATAAAATTTTTATGATCCGCGTCGATTTCCGGAATTCCAACGCTCATTTCATCGTTCCACGCAATCGTACAAGTAAGCTTTTGCATTTTTATGCTCCAATGGAGATTGATATATTTCCGCACTGAGTCAATAAATAAAGTGCAAATATCGCTTTGGCAGTTTACGCCGAATATTAAAAATATTCACACTTTTACCTGATGCCTGATGCCTGATCCCTGATCTGCGGGCTGTTATGTACCAAAAGCACGTTGAAATTAAGTGTAGTGTTAGATTCGGTGTGGCAGATTTTTGAGTACATCTGCAAGGTGCCATTTATATCGATAGCCAGAATGGCACCTACAAATGATTAGGCAGATTCAGTAATTCATATCCACTAAAAATATTGAATGGGGACAGCCCATGGGCAGGAGTTCTATGGTGTACTATTGAAACTAGCATGCCATAGGGAATCACAGAGCCTTCAGAAGGCATAAAAATTTTCGTTTACACGCCCTTGACTATTCAATCGATTTCTAAATTCATTGGGTTCTAGGCGCGTTATTTGGTGCGAAGGATATTGCATGAGCAAGAAGTCTGTACATCAAGATTCTGACCAACTGCGCAAAGCCGCTGAGGCGAAACTTGTCCGCGAACAACATCCCAAAGTCCCGGCATCTTCTACCGATGAGCTACTACATGAATTGCAGGTGCATCAGATTGAGCTTGAGATGCAAAATAAAAACCTGCGTGAGGCTCATCTTAAGCTGGAGCAGTCCCGTGACCGCTATGTGGATCTGTATGATTTTGCGCCGGTAGGTTATCTCACGCTTAGCCGCGAAGGCCTGATTACAGAAGCTAATTTAACCGCAGCTAATTTACTGGGGGAGGAAAGCAGGAAGCTGATCCGACTTCACTTCACTAAATTTATCATACCTGCCGAGCAGGATCGCTGGCACTCGTTTTTTCTGCATGTGCTGAAACAAAGCAATAATTTGAATTTTGAACTCACGTTGCAGCATGCCGATGGCACAAGTTTTTATGCTCAACTAAGTTGTTTGAACACAAAAGCAAATGATTTGAAAACAAGGGTACGTGTCACGCTGACCGACATCACTGAGCACCAGCAACTGGAGCGCGCCCTTCGCAGTCAGCAAGAGTTTGAAAATAAGGAAGCTGAACGCAAGAAACTTGAATACGCCTACGATGAATGGATCAATGCACTGGATGCGGTTAACGACCCCATTTTCATGCACGACATGGAATTCCATATTCTTCGTTGCAACGATGCTTACCAGAAGCGTGCGGGGATTCCCTTCCAGCAGATTATCGGTCGGCCCTATTACGAAATCTTCCCGCTGACACCTGCGCCGATGCCCGGTTGCCTGGCGTTGCTGGAGAAACAAGAAGAAGAAGAAATCAACGTTGGCGACACCTGCTTCCGTTCTCGTGCCTTTGCTATCCGTGACGAGCAGAATGCGTATCTGTATTCCGTGCACGTTCTGGAAGATATTACAGAACAAAAAAATAACCAGAACGTGCTTACCATCCAAGCTCGTATTGCGAGCATTTTCGCTTTAATATCCAATGAGGAACAATTCAACGAGGTATTGAAAATCGTTCTTGAAGCGAGCTCCAGTCCCTTCGGCATTTTTGGTTATCTGGACACAGATGGCACGTTTGTAGTGCCGACCATGACTCGCCAGGTCTGGGATCAATGCGATATACCCAGGAAATCCATACGTTTCCCACGGGAAGCCTGGGGTGATTCAAGCTGGCCACGTGCCATACGAGAAAAGCTCAGTAACTATTCCAACCAACCCTCCTCCAGTATTCCTGAAGTACATGTAAGCATTCAAAGGCATATTTCCATGCCGATTCTGTACCAGGGAGAAGTGATTGGGCTTTTTCAAGTAGCCAACAAGGCGTCAGATTACAGCGAAACGGATATTCAACTGTTAAGTATCATTGCCGCTCATGTCGCCCCCTTGTTGCAGGCAAAATTACAACAAAATATAAGCGCACTCACACTAAATCATGCTAACCGCGCACTTGAGACAAGAAGCCTTGTGAACAGAAGCCTGGTAAATGCAACCGAAGAGCGTTCACTGATGCAAGCTGTCTGTCAGGCCATTGTCAGCCAGCGAGGTTTCAGGATGGCCTGGGTAGGTTATTCGCGGCATGATGAAGATAAATCCATCGAAGTCATGGCGAGTGAAGGCGATGACCGGGGATATCTCGAATTTGCGCGACTTGTATGGGGGGAGACAGAGCGTGGCATGGGGCCTTCCGGACTTGCCATCCGTAGTGGTATAAAACAAGTGTGCCAGGACATCGCGCATGATCCTGCATACTTACCCTGGCGCGATGCTGCACTTGATCGCGGCTATGCTGCAGTTATTGCGTTGCCACTGTTCGATTCTGAAGGGAATGTATTTGGCATTCTGGATGTCTATGCCGACCAGCTGAATGCTTTTATCCCTTCAGAAATCAAGTTGCTGGCGGAAATGAGTGAAGATTTGAGTTTTGGCGTAATGGCATTACGTACTCGCCGGGAACGAAACTTGGCAACGAAGAAGATTCAACAGCAATTTTTGCAACTGCAGGACAATCTGGATAATACGATCAAGGTGATTTCCACCATTGTAGAAATGTGTGATCCCTATACCGCTGGACATCAGCGCCGTATGGCTGATCTGGCGTGTGCGATTGCCAGGCAAATGGGGCTGCCCGATGAACAGGTGCATGGCATTCATATCGCCGGCATTGTGCATGATCTGGGGAAAATCCAGATTCCGGCTGAAATACTCAGTAAACCGGGTAAGCTGTCGAGCATCGAATATAGTCTGATTAAACAACATCCCCAGGCGGGGTTTGATATTCTGAAGGGAGTGGACTTCACATGGCCGATCGCGCAAATGGTACTGCAGCACCATGAACGGTTTGATGGCACAGGGTATCCGCAGGGCCTGAAGGGGGATGCTACTTTATTGGAAGCACGTATATTGGGCGTGGCAGACGTGGTCGAAGCGTTGTCGTCACATCGTCCTTACCGTCCCGGATTGGGTATTGACGCTGCGCTCAATGAAATAACCCTAGGGCGCGGCACTCACTTTGACTCCGGTGCGGTAGATGCCTGCCTGAATTTGTTCAGAGAACAGGGCTATCGTTTCCCGGATTGACGCGAAATTTCACAATAAATCTTGAATTGAAACCGGGCGGACTGCGGGAGGAAGACACCCCGTATGTTTTTATGGTAGAAGAATGTCTACACGAGTTCGCAGGGTTGGTACCGAAGGAGATTAGCATGACAATCAGCAAGGAAAAGAAACAGCTTGAAACGCAACCCGATTCTATCCCGGCAAGTCCGGTTAGTCTTGGCCATTCCGATAGTTCGGGAATTCCGACTGTTATTGGCAACACTCCCGCTGTTCATCTGCCTATTGTTGGTATTGGCGCTTCAGCGGGCGGCCTGGAAGCTTTTGAGGGGTTTTTTAGGGTCTGTCCGCCAGACACCGGCATGGCTTTTGTGTTGGTACCGCATCTTGATCCGGGACATGAAAGTCTCCTGACGGAAATCCTGCAACGCAGCACCAGTATGCCGGTGATAGAGGTCGTTGATCAGGCTAGCGTTGTTGCCAATCACGTCTATATCATTCCTCCTAACCGGGAGATGGGTATTTTACAAGGTGTGCTGCAACTTTCCATGCCGGAACAGGCGCGCGGGCAGCGCATGCCGATTGACGCTTTTCTGAGATCACTGGCCGAGGATCAAGCAGAAAATGCCGTCGGCATCATATTATCCGGCACAGCCACCGACGGCACCTTGGGGCTGCGCGCCATTTTCGGTGCGGGTGGTATCTGCATGGTGCAGGATCCAGCCAGTGCCAAATATGATGGTATGCCGCGCAGCGCTATCGCAGCGGGTTACGCTTCACACATTTTACCGGTGGAGAAAATGCCGGCGATGCTCACTGCACTCACGCATACATCAATTTTTCAGCGTCGAACAGAACCCAAAATAATGGCGAAAACGACTAGCGGCATAAACCAGGTTCTGATGCAAGTGCGCAGCGTTACCGGGCACGACTTCTCTCTCTACAAGAAAAGCACGATCAGCCGCCGCATCACACGAAGAATGGCTCAACATAATATTGAGGATATACAGGTGTACGCGCGTTATCTCAGGGAGCACAGTGCAGAGGTACTCATCCTGTTCAAGGAACTACTGATTAACGTAACCAGCTTCTTCCGTGACCCGGATGCCTTTATCTTACTAAAAAACGAGATTCTGCCCAAGTTACTGGTAGACAAAGCGTCGGATTATGTAGTTAGAATCTGGGTGGCAGGTTGTGCCACCGGCGAAGAAGCCTACTCCATTGCGATCCTGTTGCGCGAATATATGAATGAAGCTCACAAGGAATTCCGCATTCAGATCTATGCCACCGACCTCGATGACGATGCTATTGCCATCGCACGTAGCGGATGCTACCCGCCGAACATCTCGCAAGATGTCTCCGATGAGCGCTTACGACGGTTTTTTACCAAGGATGATTTAGGCTACAAAGTTAAGAAAGATATTCGCGAGATGATCGTCTTTGCTATTCAGAATGTCATCAAGGATCCCCCTTTCACCAAACTCGATTTACTTAGTTGTCGCAATTTGTTGATCTATCTTGAAACTGAACAACAAAACCGCCTGATTCCCAATTTTCACTACGCGCTTAAACCTGGTGGTGTGCTGTTTCTCTCATCTTCAGAGAGCATTTCCTATGATCCTCCCTTGTTTACACCGCTCAACCGGAAATGGAAGTTTTATCAGGCCATTCCTATGGCAGGTGTAAGCCGCGCACTGATCAACGAAACACTGCCTTCAAGAGGGATTGAAACTAAAAAAACGACCAGCGTCGTCATGAACAAAACCAAATCAGGCAATATCGGGGACGTGAGCAATCGCATCCTGTTACAGTCCTATGCACCCGCCTCGGTGACGACAGATATCAAAGGCAATATTCTTTATGTGCATGGCGATACGGGAAGATACCTGCGCCCGGCCCCTGGCCCTATCAGCAATAATGTGGTCGAAATGGCGCGCGAGGGGCTGCAATTGGAATTACGTTCAGCCATGCTTAACGCAACGTTAGCCGAAGCCAAGTCGGTTACTCATAATACAATGGTTAAAACCAACAGCGGATTTTCAATGGTTCAATTTATCGTGCGGCGCTTGCCTTCGGTGAGCACCAGCGATGACGATACCCTGCTGCTGATAAGCTTTCAGGATGTTGTAACGCCGGACGAACCTATCAAGGTGGATCGCATCAAACGCGCTTCAGCTTCGGTAGAAGCGAGTCGCGTTGAGCAACTGGAACGCGAACTTGCTTACGCCAAGGAAAATCTGCAAGCCACCATCGAGGAACAACAAGCCACTAACGAAGAACTCAAATCGACCAACGAAGAATTGCAGTCAACCAATGAGGAACTCCAGTCCTCCAATGAGGAGCTGGAGACTTCCAAAGAAGAATTGCAATCCCTCAATGAAGAGACGATTACGGTGAATTCTGAACTGAATGCCAAAATTGAGCAGCTAGGTGGTGTCCAGAGTGACATGAAGAATCTGCTGGACAATCTCTTTACCGGCACACTTTTTCTCGATGAAAACATGATTATCCGTCGCTACACTCGCGAGGCACAGAAGGTCTATCGTCTGATAGCGACCGATGTGGGTCGACCGCTGAGCGACATCGTCTCGAATCTTGAAAAAGTTAATTTGCATGATGAATTGCAGACGGTACTCGAGACCCTGATTCCCATGGAGCACGAAGTACGCACTACCGACGGAGCATGGTATCTGCTTCGCATCCAGCCTTACAGAACACTGGAAAATGTCATCGCAGGCATCGTATTGAGTTTCACCGACGTGACAAAATTCAAGCTTGCCAGTGAAGCTGTCCTGCGCAGTGAAACAATGCTGGCAATGGCGCAGCAAATCGCGCATCTCGGTTGCTGGGAGATGAACCTGGCAACGGGTGTATCGAGCTGGTCAGACGAAATGTTCAATATATTTGGCTATCCACGGGTTGCCACACCGATGTCATTTCAGGATATGCTCAATACAATGTGTCAGGAAGATCAGGATAGTCTAAAAGCAGAGATGCAGAATTCGGTTACCACTCACCTTCCTTATGATATCCAATATAGCGTCCTGCGCGCGAATGGGGTTGCAGTGCGCGTGCGTTCCAAGGCGATGCCCGTCACTGATGCGGATGGGCAGGTGACTCGGTTGGTTGGAACGTCTATGATAATACAGGACTGATGCGTTCATCCTTAATATCCACCACGCGACAGGAAGCAGGGAAATGAACAACAGTTCGGACAGCGCTCATTCACTGCGCGCACAGGCTGAAGACAAGCTATCCTCCAAAGCACCCGCGACCCTGCCGGGAATATCTTTGGAGAATCTTGTACACGAAGTTCAGGTGCATCAGATTGAACTGGAGATGCAGAACGAAAGCCTGCGTAACAGCCAGATTGAACTGGAGAAGTCGCGTGATCGCTATGTGGATCTTTATGATTTTTCGCCCATCGGATATCTCACGCTTGATAAGGACGGGCGGATTGCACAGATCAATTTGACGGGAGCCGCTATGCTGGCGGTGGTGAGAGAAAAATTGCTCAACACACATTTTGCGCGATTTGTTGCTGAAAAAGAGCGCGATCAGTGGCACAGATTTTTTTTGGCCATGTTGAAAAACGATCACAGTCATCAAATGGAATTTGAACTTCAACGTATTGATGACTCGATATTTTTTGCCAGATTGGACTGTCTGCCTCTCAATGCCGGTAATGGCGAGCATGCTGTGCGTATTGCGCTGACCGACATCACCGATAAAAAGCTAACGGAAAATCGCTTGTGTGAGTCAGAGGTTAAACTCAGTGCGATTTTGGAAGGTGCGCTTGACGGGATTTTACTCGTCGATGCGCTGAGCAAGAAGTTTGCCTTTGGCAACGCCGCGATTTGCCGAATGTTAGGTTACAGCCTTGGGGAAATGACAAATCTTTCAGTATCTGATGTGCATCCCACACAGGAATTACCATCCATTATTGAAAAGCTTGAAAAGCATGTGCGGGGTGAGTCTAGTCTTGCCGAAAAAATACCCTTTCAGAAACGTGACGGTACCGTTTTCTTAACCGACATCACCTCGACGTCCATCCGATTATATGACAAGCTGTACCTCGTTGGCGTGGTTCGTGATATCACGGAACGCATACGTATGGAAGAGGCCGTGAGGGTCAGTAGCTTAAAATATCAGATACTGTTTGAGAACTCACGCGACGCCTTGATGACCTTAGCGCCACCTTCCTGGAAGTTTACCGATGCAAACGCAGCGGCGCTGGGCTTGTTTGGTGTAGGCAGGCTAGATGAATTCATTGAACTGGGGCCGTGGGATATTTCGCCGCAATTCCAGCCGGATGGACATCGTTCGAGTGAAAAGGCGCAGCAAATGATCGCGATGGCGATGCGTGATGGGTCCAATTTTTTTGAATGGGAACATCAGAAGGTAGACGGTCAGTCTTTCCCCACAGATGTCCTTCTCACCCATATGCAACTGGGTGAAGAGGTCTTTGTTCAGGCAACCGTTCGTGACATCAGCGGTCGACGTCAGGCTGAACGATTACTCGCACAGGCGCAGGTAATTACAGAGTCCGAAGAAAAGTTTCGCAAGATAACAGAGTCGGCACATGATGCGATCATCATGATGGGCGCTGATAAATGCATTTCATTATGGAATGCAGCGGCTGAACGCATTTTCGGTTACACAGCGAGTGAAGCGATCGGCTGTGAAATGCATTCTTTGCTAGCGCCTGATGCCTGCCCCGCATTTGAAAAAGGATTCCTTGCATTTAAGAAAACGGGTGTCGGGCCTGTGGTCGGAAAAATGCTGGAGCTTAATGCGTTACGAAAGGGGGGCGAATCATTCCCGGTAGAAGTCACTATATCTGCATTGCAGATAAATGGTGCCTGGCACGCTCTCGGCATCTTTCGCGATATTACCGAGCATAAATTGAATGAAGAAAAAATCCGCAGACTGGCTTTTTATGATGCGTTGACGCAATTACCTAATCGACGTTTGCTTAATGACCGCTTAGATCAGGCAATGGCGGCAAGTCGTCGAAGTGAACGGTATGGCGCGTTGATGTTTGTCGATCTGGATAACTTCAAGCCGCTCAATGACAATCATGGGCACGGGATCGGAGATTTACTGCTGATTGAAGTGGCACAACGCATTACCCGTTGTTTGCGAGAAATGGATACCGTCGCGCGTTTTGGTGGAGATGAGTTCGTGGTTTTGCTCAGCGAACTGGATATAGACAAGGCTACCTCCGTGAAACAGGCATACACGGTGGCAGAAAAAATTCGCGCAAGGTTGGCAGAATCCTATTACATGGAGTCAGCAGAGGGTGCAGCAGTGCAGCATCGCTGCACATCAAGTATCGGCGTGGTTTTATTCCTTAATCATCTAGCCAGTAGCGATACTATTCTTAAATGCGCAGACGTGGCAATGTATCAGGCTAAAGCGGGCGGACGCAACAAGGTTTGTTTCTTTGAACCTGATGAGCCGGCATCGTGTGTCGTTGATAAACCTGCACAATTTTCGTGATGGTAAATTGAACATTAAACTGGATGATTTCTTAGCCCCGTACCATTGCATTAAAGGACGGTTTTAGCATCAGGCTCAATACTGTCGAACGAGATTCGTTCACTTGAATTGCCTGCCCGCTTGCAGACGTTAGTCAATGACAGTAATGTCTCGGTTGCTGTCGCTGGCTGCCAACAACAGAATGTCTCTTGTCAGCCTAAAGCAGGCATCGCCAAATTTTCTCAATCCCAACCTATTATTTTTTAAGATAAAAATGTGCGCGAAACATTGATTCCAACCTGAGCATGCAGCTGAGTTGCTTGCTGAAATCTTCGTTATCCAATTCCAGACTTCAAATAGCCGAAATTAACCAGCCGCGGGGCTGCCACCGACAAAAGTAATAAACAGATTTGGAGCAACCGCTTTAAATCATTTAAACAATATTTTTTCGCTCTATGTGATATTTATCACATACGTCATCAAACTTTCCGGTTATTCTGCACGCATCCCAACCCTCCCAAGGAAGATATAAAATGAAAGCAAACGCAGGAACTATCGATCGCGCATTACGTGTTATTGCAGGCTTGGCTCTGGTAGGCCTCACCGCAACCGGCACGCTCCCTATGTGGGGCTACATCGGCGCGGTTCCTTTGCTGACCGGACTCATCGGCATCTGCCCTGCCTATTCGATCTTCGGCATCAGCACCTGTTCGATGAAGAAATAAGTAGTCTGGTATCCCTCCCCTAAACGCCTGCACTTTGCGGGCGTTTTGCATTTTCACCGCAAAATTAAGAATGCGCCGCCTTCCAGCGCATATAATCCGCACATGAAAAATCCCGCCCAAACCGTTCTTCAAGTCACCGGCATGCACTGCGCGAACTGTTCCTCGCGCCTCGAAAAAGTGTTAAATCAACTCCCCGATGTGCAGGCGGCAGTGAGCATCGCCACCGAAAAGGCCAGCATCTCTTTCAATCCCGATCAGACCGGCATATCAGATTTAATCAAAGCCATCCAGGGCGCGGGTTTCAACGCCCACCCCGTGCGCGATTTCGCCGCTGAAAAACGCGCCCGTGCCGCGGCCCTGCAAACCCAACAGCGCCAGTTCATCCTCTCCGCGCTGCTCACCGCGCCCATGCTGATCGAGATGCTGCTGATGGCGACAGGCTCACACTTCATGCTGCCCGACTGGCTGCCTTTTGTTCTGGCGACCCCGGTGCAGTTCTGGATAGGCCGCCGCTTTTATACCGGCGCCTGGAGCTCGCTCAAGGGCGGCGGCGCAAACATGGACGTATTGGTCGCCTTGGGCACCAGCTCGGCGTACTTCATGAGTTGCGCGGTAGTGCTGCTGAATCTTGATCAACCCGTCTATTTCGAGTCCAGCGCCACGCTGATCACACTGGTGTTGTTCGGTAAACTGCTCGAAGCACGCGCCAAAGGCAAGACGTCCAGCGCACTGGAGGCGCTGATCAATCTACAACCTAAAACGGCGCATGTCGAGCGCGACGGCGTGATGCAGGAATTAGCCGTCGATCAGATGAAGAAGGGCGACATCTTTCTGGTGCGACCCGGCGAGAGCGTGCCGGTAGACGGCATCATCATAGAAGGCAACTCCAGTCTGGATGAAGCCATGCTGACCGGCGAGAGCATGCCGCAAAGCAAACACACCGACGACAAGGTGTATGCCGCCACCTCCAATCAAAACGGACAGCTCAAATGCCGCGCACTGGCAGTGGGTTCCGCCACACAACTGGCCGCCATCATCCGCCTGGTCGAACAGGCACAAGGCTCGAAAGCCGACATTCAGAAACTGGCCGACAAGATCTCCGCCATCTTCGTCCCGGTGGTGGTCTCCATCGCCGTCCTCACCTTCACCGTGTGGTGGATGATGGGAATCGGCTTTAGCGCCGCGCTCATCAATGCCGTGGCCGTGCTGGTCATCTCCTGCCCCTGCGCGCTGGGGCTGGCGACACCGACCGCGCTGGTGGTCTCGACGGGACGCGCGGCACAATCGGGAATACTGGTCAAAGATGCGCAAGCCCTCGAACGCGCCCATCAACTCTCCGTGCTGCTGCTGGATAAGACCGGCACGCTGACCACCGGCAAACCGGTCGTGACCGACGTGCTGCCAAATGACACTTCTAGTGAGGCCGAACTGTTGCAGATCGCGGCGAGTCTGGCGCAAGGCTCTACCCACCCGCTATCCAAGTCAATTATAAATTACTATAATAATCAATTAGTTACCAAAGTATCGAATTTCAGTGAAATGCCGGGGCAGGGTTTGCGTGGCGAGATGAACGGCGCAACCTGTTTACTGGGTTCACCCGCCTACGCCATACAGTCAGGAATCACGATTAATGAGGCGCGCATCCTGGAGTTACAGCAACAGGGTAAGACCGTGCTGATCGTCGCACACCCCCCTGATGAAACTACTAGCCATTCGACTAAGCTGCTAGACAACAGCAGCCAAGTCGCTGGTTATCGCCCGCAGGCGGGAGAGGGGGTGGAGGAGAAGGGAATTTTGCTAGGCTATATCGCCATCGCCGACCAGTTGCGCGCCAGCAGTCGCGCTGCCGTCGCTAAATTGCAAGAGATGGGCGTACGCGTGGTGATGATCAGCGGCGACAATCAGGCAACCGCACAGGCGATCGCTCATCAGGCCGGCATCACGGAGTTTCGCGCCGAGGTGCTGCCGCAGGATAAAGCCGCGCTGGTGGAAACATTCAAAGAATTATTCATCGATAAAACCACTGGATTCCGGGTCAAGCCCGGAATGACAGTCGGCATGGCAGGCGACGGCATCAACGATGCGCCCGCACTCGCCTCTGCCGATGTCAGTTTCGCCATGCGCAGCGGCAGCGATATCGCCATCGAAACGGCCGACATCACCCTGATGCGCAACGACCTGATGAGCGTAGTG
>CAISHO010000085.1 GCA_903885165.1 uncultured Nitrosomonadales bacterium
ACCTGCAACCGTCTGAACAAATATGTCGGCATCTGCGGTCAAGGCCCGTCCGATCACTTCGATTTCGCGCAGTGGTTGATGGAAGCTGGCATACAGACTATGTCGCTCAATCCGGACACACTGCTGGAAACCTGGCGTAAATTGGCGTCCATTTAACATTGTGCTGCGTGCCATATTCATCGCAGCACGCAACAATCAAGGAATTGCTAAAAGTTGGTCTGATGACTTTATCTGACTGATACGAATATTGGACAAGAACGCATAAAACCTAAATTGATTAACAAACAACTAGCACCACCACACGAACTCTTTGCCCGATAACTACCGGTCGTCACTGGTAGGAATTGGACAACTGCTGCCTGGGTGGTATGCTACTCGCCAGCGGCCGCCTTACTATAGATACCAGCCCGTTCAAGCTCTGTCCTGTGACAGTCGGCACATTGCGTTTCATCACAACTGCTAGCTTTATGCACAGATACGCTACACCCAATAAGTCACCTTTTCTGTTTTGCCATTCATAGCTACCTGCTTACCATCAGGCAATATTGTATTGACACGTTGTTATGTCGTGAATGATTAATTTTTGTTGCGATGTCACGAGGAGGAAGAACTGACAACCGGTTTCTGCGTAATCCCGTCCAGCGCTGTATGCATCGCGGCTAAGATCAGTTTATCGGCCACTTTTTCATCCACTTCGGGAATATCCCAATTGAAAATAGTGCGATACTTTTCGAGCAGCGCTTCCATATCAGAGATAATTTCATTGCGGTAAGCATTCAGCTCCAACTGTTCCATTTGACTCATGATTACTCCTTAGATGGTTCGAAAAATGCTAAATATAATCAGATAATTACCTTGCTACTGAGCCTGAAGGGGCGGCGCGCAAATACTGTGCTGGCCAAGAGACAGTTTGCCCCAGGGTCTGCGCAGCAGCTAGCGGCCAGTACGGGTTGCGCAAGATTTCCCGGCCTATCAGAACCAGATCCGCCTGTCCGCTACGTATGATGTGATCCGCTTGAGCTGGCGAGGTAATCAACCCAACCGCAGCGGTAGGCATATCCGCCTCATGACGCACCCTTGCCGCAAATTCAGTCTGGAACCCCGGGCCTGCCGGTATAATCGCCGTTGGCACCAAACCTGCGGTAGAGACATCCACCAGATCAATTCCTAAGTCTTTGAGCATTTGGCACAGCGCCACCGTCTCATCGGCATTCCACCCCCCTTCCACCCAGTCGGTCGCAGACAGGCGAATCAATAGCGGCAGTCGGTCCGGCCATATCCTGCGCACCGCCTCAACCACCTCACGAACCAATCGGGTGCGATTCTCGAAACTACCACCATAGGCATCCGTGCGATGATTGGAAAGCGGAGATAAGAATTGATGCAGCAAATAGCCATGCGCCGCGTGAATTTCAACCGTGTCAAAGCCGGCTATCAGGGCACGCTGCGCCGCATCTACAAAATTCGCAACTATCGTCCTGATTCCGGCCATATCCAGCTCGTCCGGTAGCGCATAACCAGAACCGAAGGAAATCGCAGAAGGTGCGACGGTCTGCCATCCACCAGAGTTTACAGCAAGGGTATGTTGCGCTTGCCAACCCAAGCCCACACTGGCCTTACGACCGGCATGCGCTAACTGAATGGCCGGCACGCAACCCTGAGCTCTGGCAAATTGTGAGATACGGGCGAGGGGCGCGATCTGGCTGTCATCCCACAACCCCAGATCACCCAGACTGATGCGACCTTGTGGCGAAATCGCGGTTGCTTCGACGATCATCAAAGCAGCCCCACCCACCGCACGACTGCAATAATGCACGAAATGCCAGTCTGAGGCGACACCATCCACCGCCGAATACTGACACATGGGCGGAATCGCGACGCGATTATTCAGTGTGATATCGCGTAATTTCAAGGGGTCAAACAGATTCGCCATGATGAGAATCCTGAAATAAGTAAGTTACCAAACTCTAGCACAGTCAGAAAACATCCCAAGAAAAAACTGAAGAAATCATAAAACAAAAAAGCCGCTGATTTCTCAACGGCTTTTTTACTTATTGGCGGAGTGGACGGGACTCGAACCCGCGACCCCCGGCGTGACAGGCCGGTATTCTAACCAACTGAACTACCACTCCAGAACTTCTACTACTTTTTTCTAGCTACCAGCTATAAGCTAATAGCTCGATATGGTGGGTGCTGACGGGTTCGAACCGCCGACAATCGCCTTGTAAGGGCGGTGCTCTACCAGCTGAGCTAAGCACCCGTATCTTTACTGTTTTACCGTCTCCGGTAAGTTCAACTTAATCTTGGCTTGCCCTTTGGCATCATTCAAATATGCCTGGAACATTTCTTCGCCTATCATTTGACGCAATTGCTGCACATATCGACCGCGTTTCACTTCATCCGGTTTTTCAGCAGCCTTCACTGAATCGACACGAACGATGATAAAACCATCCAGCTTGGATTCAGCACCGACATACTGAGGAAGCTTTGCACCGTTAGTCTGGAAGACCTGACGAACTAATGCAACATCCAGTTCGCCATGCTGAGCATGAGATATTGCCTGAGCAACCGACCAGCTTAAATCAGTTTTACTACCCTGCTTCGCTTGACCGAGCAGCATTGTACCCTGTTTTACGGCCATGTCCAGCGCTTTTTCACGTAATATTTTTTGTTTGATCATTTCTTGCACTTCGTTCAGTGCACGAACCGCCGCCGGCTTGTGTTCCAGCAGGCGTGCAGCGACCAAAGTATTGGCTGCCACTTCAACCGCAGCCGTATTCCGGTGATTCTTGATTACATCATCAGAAAACACGGCCTGCAACATTTTTTCGTTCCAGACATCACCTGCAACTGCACCCTTGACCAGCCAGGCGCTTTGCTCAACTGCGGCTCCAGCTAACGCTGCCGCAGGCTTCAAGGTGTCGCTCTGCTCATAGACAGCATTACTGAATTTGTCAGCCAGTTCAGCAAAGCCATCAGCCGCCTTTTGTTGACGCATCTTCGCTGCTACGGTATCCCTAACTACGTCAAACGGAGTCGCACTCGAGGCTTTAACCGCCACCAGCTTGATGATGTGAAAGCCAAAATCCGATTTAACCAGACCGCTGATTTCACCCGGCTTGAGCGCAAATACGGCGTCATCAAACGCTTTCACCATCATACCGCGACCAAACAAGCCAAGATCACCACCGTGAGCCGCCGAACCTGGATCCTGTGAGTTTTGTTTAGCCACTTCAGCGAACTGAGCCGGATTCTTTTTAACCTGAGCTAATAACTGCTCGGCTTTGGCTCGGGCCTGATCCTGTTCAGCCTGAGGCGCCGTTGCCGGCACAGCAATCAGAATATGCGAAGCCTGTCTTTGCTCCGGCGTTGCGAATTCAGACTGATGCTCATCGTAATATTTACGCACCTCTTCCGCCTTCACTTCCGCCTTAGCCATCAGGCCGCTGCTGGAGAATTTGACGTACTCAACCTTAACCTGCTCTGGCACCTGAAATTCTTTTTGATTCTGCTCGTAATAGGTTTTTACGGCGGCGTCATCCACCTTAGCCTGCGCCATGAATGCCGCAGGGGAGACATGCGCTACACTGATCACACGCTGCTCTTCATTGATCGCAATAACGCGATCGGCGGCAGTATTAGCGGTATAGCCATTTTGCACATACGCATCTCGCATCTGCTGCCCTACCAGATCGTCTTTTACCCGCGCCTCGAATGACAACGGCACCATATTTTGACCTGCGAGAGCCGCCACATAACGGGCTTGATCAAACTTACCCTCAGCCTTAAACGCATCAATACCCGCGATCACCTGCGCGATCTGCTCATCGGTCACCGTCAAACCAACCGACTTAGCACGTTCAATCAACAAGCGCTGCGCTACCAGGTTATCCAGCACGGCGTGTTTGACTTCAGGTTTTTCAAATGCAGCAGGGTCATAGCTTGGCCCCATCATCTGACGCATACGATCCTGCTGCTGGCGCATCGCCGTTTCAAACTCTTGCTTGGTGATTTTTGCCCCGTTGACGGTAGCAGGTGCATCCGTATCGCCGGCATGACGATATGAGTCCACACCAAAGAATGCAAAAGGCAAAATAATCAGCAACAAGACTATTTGCACCAATCTTCTTTTTTCATGTACGAAATCAAACATAACAGCCCCGGATGATATTTATTGAACTTTAGATATGAAAAAAGGCGAACTTTCGTTCGCCTCAATTTGGCGGAGTGGACGGGACTCGAACCCGCGACCCCCGGCGTGACAGGCCGGTATTCTAACCAACTGAACTACCACTCCAAAACTTGTACCGCTTGTCACTTTTACTGACCACTCGCTGCTAACTACTTATTCCAAGCTAGTAGCTACTAGCACAGATATTCATGGTGGGTGCTGACGGGGTCGAACCGCCGACAATCGCCTTGTAAGGGCGGTGCTCTACCAACTGAGCTAAGCACCCGACTGAAGAACGCTAGTTTACAGCATCTTTCAAACCTTTACCAGCGCGAAATTTAGGAACTTTCGCCGCCTTGATTTCGATGGCCTCTCCGGTACGCGGATTACGACCCGTACGACCGGCACGCTCGTCCACTGCGAACGAACCAAAACCGACCAGACTCACTTCTTCACCATTCTTCAAAGCACCTTTGATAGCCTCAATTGCGCCATCCAGTGCACGTCCCGCAGATGCCTTAGAAATATCAGCGGATTTTGCAATTGCATCAACCAGTTCAGATTTGTTCACGTACATCCCCTTCGCGTGTAATTTTATAATTAAATTCGACTCCCCCACAGCAGCACGCTTTATATCAAGGTCACAGCGCTTTGGTCAAGCGAATATGATAGAAATCGTTTAACTAATGAGCGAGCCGAAGTAACTCAGTGTTTTGTGGCCACCACAGGCTCCGCCAGCTTCGCTTCAACGGCTAGTTCAGCCACCGCGACCGGAGCATCTTCGCGCGGAACGGGTTTACGTTCCAGCGCCATCTCGAGCACCTGTTCTATCCACTTCACAGGATGAATATCCAGCTTATTTTTCACGTTATCAGAGATATCAGCCAGATCTTTGACGTTATCTTCAGGGATCAGCACGATCTTGATACCGCCACGTTGCGCTGCGATCAGCTTTTCCTTCAAACCACCGATAGGCAACACTTCGCCGCGCAAGGTAATTTCACCGGTCATCGCCACATCAGCCCGCACTGGAATGCCGGTCAAAGCGGAAACGATCGCCGTACACATCCCGACACCGGCAGACGGACCGTCCTTAGGCGTCGCACCTTCCGGCAAATGGATATGCAAATCAGTCTTCTGGTAGAAATCATCATCGATGCCCAGACGCTTGGTACGACTGCGCACCACACTCAGCGCCGCCTGTATCGATTCCTGCATCACCTCACCCAGCTTACCGGTGGTCGTGGTCTTACCCTTACCCGGCAACACCACAGTTTCTATGGTCAGCAATTCGCCACCCACTTCGGTCCAAGCCAAACCGGTCACCTGACCTACCTGATTGTGCTTCTCAGCAACTCCATAGGAGTAACGGCGCACGCCCAGATACTTATCCAGATTACGCGAGTTGACCACCACCTTGCCTTCGCGCGCCTTGAGCAGCAACGCTTTGACCACCTTGCGGCAGATCTTGGAAATTTCGCGTTCCATCCCGCGCACACCGGCTTCACGCACGTAATAACGCACGATATCGCGCAAAGCGGTTTCGGCAATGCTGATTTCGTCCGGCTTCAAACCGTTATTCTTGATTGCCTTCGGCACCAGATAGCGCGTCGCGATGTTGATCTTCTCGTCTTCCATATAACTGGAAACATGGATGATTTCCATCCGGTCCATCAGCGCATCCGGAATGTTCAACGTATTCGCCGTCGCAACAAACATCACATCAGACAGATCGTACTCAACCTCAACGTAGTGATCAACGAAGGTGCTATTTTGTTCAGGATCGAGCACTTCGAGCAAAGCCGCCGACGGATCGCCGCGCATGTCCTGCCCCATCTTATCCACTTCATCGAGCAGGAACAACGGGTTCTTCACCGCAACCTTGTTCATGTTCTGCAAGATTTTACCGGGCATCGAACCGATGTAAGTACGACGATGACCACGTATCTCGGATTCATCACGCACGCCGCCTAACGACATACGCACAAACTTGCGGTTCGTGGCACGCGCAATCGACTGTCCCAGCGAAGTCTTACCTACGCCTGGAGGACCGACCAGACACAAGATAGGCGCTTTCATCTTATCGGCGCGCTGCTGCACTGCCAGATATTCCAGAATGCGTTCTTTAACCTTATCCAGACCGTAGTGATCTTCTTCCAGCACAGTCTCGGCTTGTTTGAGATCGGTACTGATCTTAGTCTTCTTCTTCCACGGCAAACCGATCAACACATCGATGTAGTTGCGCACCACGGTGGCTTCTGCCGACATCGGTGACATCATGCGCAATTTCTTCAGCTCAGCTTCAGCCTTAGTTCTGGCTTCCTTAGGCATATGCGCATCTTTGATCTTCTTATCCAGATTCTCAAAATCAGTGCCGTCTTCACCCTCACCCAACTCCTTCTGAATCGCTTTAACCTGCTCGTTCAGGTAGTACTCGCGCTGACTCTTCTCCATCTGGCGCTTTACGCGACCACGGATACGCTTCTCGACCTGAAGGATGTCGATTTCACCTTCCAGCAAACCGAGCAAATGTTCGAGACGCTTTTGCACCGCGTAGATCTCCAGCACATCCTGCTTTTGCTCTAATTTCAGCGGCAGGTGGGCTGCGATAATATCGGCCAGACGTCCGGCGTCATCAATCCCGGTCAGTGAGGACAAAATTTCCGGTGGAATTTTTTTGTTGAGTTTGACGTATTGTTCGAACTGCGCGATCAGCGCGCGACGCATCGCCTCGCTCTCGCTGGTATCCACGTCTTCGGCAGGAATCACTTCGACTTGCGCATCAAAGTGACTATCCACATCCACTACGTGCAATACCTTGACACGCTGAGTGCCTTCCACCAGCACTTTGACAGTGCCGTCTGGCAGCTTCAGCATTTGCAGTATGTTGGCCATGCTACCGATATGAAATAAGTCATCGGTGGAAGGATCATCCTTGGAAGCTGTTTTCTGTGCAACCAATACGATAGGTTTTGCCGCCTCCATCGCCAGCTCCAGCGCCTTGATAGACTTGGCGCGGCCGACAAACAAGGGAATAACCATATGCGGGAATACAACAACATCGCGCAGAGGCAGCAGCGGGTAGAGCTCAGTAATACTTGGGATATCTTGTTCGGACATGGTAATAACCTATTCGTTGTCAGAAGGAGTAGATGGGGATAGCTTGAGCGAATTCAATCCCTCTTGAGCGATTATAAACTGAAAAACCTCGAAATCTGCAGCATGAACAGATTTACGAGGCTCTCAAAATCAACGACTGAACAGATCAGGCGGCGATAGGTGTATCCGCATAGACAATAAGCGGCTTGATTTCGCCCTCCGCATTCGCTTCATCCAGCACGACCTTGCTGACATTTTCCATCGAAGGCAGATCAAACATCACATCCAGCAACGACTGTTCCAGGATGGAACGCAAACCGCGCGCGCCGGTCTTGCGCGCCAACGCCTTCTTGGCAATCGCCAGGAGTGCACCTTCTCGGAATTCCAGATCAACCCCTTCCATCGCAAACAGCTTTTGATACTGTTTGGTCAGTGCATTCTTGGGTTCAGTCAGAATCTGCTTCATTGCCGCCTCGTCCAATTCTTCGAGCGTGGCGATGACTGGCAAACGACCGACAAATTCAGGGATCAGACCGAACTTGACCAGATCTTCCGGTTCGACATCGCGCAAGGTTTCACCCGTCTTGCGATCATCCACTGAACTGATGGAAGCACCAAACCCGATACTAGCCTTGGAAGAACGGTTCTTGATGACTTTTTCCAGACCATCGAACGCGCCGCCACAGATGAACAGAATATTGGTGGTATCAACCTGCAAAAATTCTGTGTTCGGATGCTTACGACCGCCTTGCGGTGGAATCGACGCCTTGGTGCCTTCAATCAACTTGAGCAAAGCCTGTTGCACGCCTTCTCCGGATACATCGCGGGTAATCGACGGATTGTCCGATTTTCTGGAAATCTTGTCGATTTCATCCACATACACGATGCCGCGCTGCGCCTTCTCGACGTTGTATTCGCAAGCCTGCAACAGCTTTTGAATAATATTTTCAACGTCTTCGCCGACATAACCCGCTTCGGTCAAAGTGGTCGCATCCGCCATCACAAACGGCACATCCAACATGCGTGCCAGTGTTTGCGCCAGTAATGTTTTACCGGAACCGGTCGGCCCCACCAGCAAGATATTGCTCTTGGACAACTCAACGCCGTCGTTGGTGTTGCACTTCAAACGCTTGTAGTGGTTGTACACCGCAACCGACAGAATACGCTTGGCGCGTTCCTGACCGATCACATATTCACCCAGCGTCGCGCAGATATCGCGAGGCACCGGCAGATCAGACTTATCGCCCTTTGCCACCGCCTCGCCCTGTATCTCTTCGCGCATGATGTCGTTGCACAAAGTGATGCACTCATCGCAGACAAACACGGAAGGTCCGGCGATCAGCTTTTTCACTTCATGCTGACTCTTGCCGCAGAATGAACAATAAAGCAACTTCTCGCCTGTTTTTTTATCGATAGCCATAATACCAACCTTATATCAAGTTATCTTTAAACGCGCTTGTCCAGCACCTGATCGACCAGACCGTATTTCACGGCATCCTGAGCACTCAGGAAATTGTCGCGATCGGTATCGCGTTCAATCGCCTCGACCGTCTGACCGGTATGATCCGCCAGCATTTGATTAAGCTTTTGTTTTAAATAAAGAATTTCACGTGCGTGAATTTCAATATCTGATGCCTGACCACGGAAGCCGCCCAAAGGCTGATGTATCATAACGCGTGAATTAGGCAGACAGAAACGCTTGCCCTTTTCACCCGCCGTCAACAGAAATGCGCCCATACTGGCCGCCTGACCGATACACAGCGTGCTGACATGCGGCTTGATGAACTGCATGGTGTCGTAAATCGCCATACCGGCCGTGACCGAACCACCAGGCGAATTGATGTAAAAGTGAATGTCTTTATCCGGATTTTCAGATTCCAGAAACAACATCTGCGCCACAATCAGATTCGCACTGTGATCATTAACTTCGCCCACTAGGAACACAACGCGTTCCTTGAGCAGACGAGAGTAAATGTCATAGGCACGCTCACCGCGCCCACTGGTCTCGACGACCATCGGAATCATGCCGATATTTTGCGGCTCGAGGGTGAACATCTTAGTTACCCATCAATTCTGCAAAAGCCAGCGCCTTGTCAGCGACTTGCGCGCGGGCTAACACCCACTCAACGACATTTTCTTCCAGAACCAGGTTTTCAATTTCCTGCAAGCGCGCTGCATCGGCATAGTACCAACGCACCACATCTTCAGGATGCTCAAAACTCTGCGCGTAATCTTCAACCAATGCGCGTACACGTTCAGCTTCAGCCTTCAGTGTGTGCTTTTCAACCAGATCAGCCAGAATCAGACCCAGTTTGACACGCTTTTCAGCGCGTTCACGGAACAATTCAGGTGGCAATTGTTGCCCCTTCATCGACATACCGCGCTGCTCCATATCCTGCATGGTTTGTTGCATCAGGCGTTGCATTTCCCACTGCACAAGAGACTTAGGCAATTCGAATTGAGCAACCTTAACCAATACATCCATCGCAGCTTCTTTGTTGCGACCCTTTAAGCGACGAATCACTTCGCGGTCCAGATTGCTGCGAATTTCTTCAGCTAACTTGCCCACATCGCCGTCGGTGATGCCGACAGACTTAGCAAATTCAGCGTCCACTTCAGGCAATACCGGCGCTTCAACCTTATTCAGGGTGATCGCGAAAGTCACCAACTTACCGGCAACATCCTTGCCGTGATAGCTTTCAGGAAAAGTCATATCGAAAGACTTGGTTTCACCGACCTTCATACCAGCGATTGCAGCTTCAAATTCAGGCAGCATACGGCCGGAACCTAAAGTAACTGGATAGTCCTTCGCTTCACCGCCTTCGAATACCACACCTTCCAAAGTACCAACGAAGTCGATGACGACATTGTCATCGGCTTGCGCTGCGCGATCGACAGCGGCGAAAGTGGCACGCTGCTTACGCAATGTGGCGATGGTGTTATCGATATCAGTTTGACCCAATTCGTAAGTTGCGCGCTCAACAGCTTCAGCAGTCACATCGCCCAACACGATTTCTGGATAAACTTCAAAAGTTGCGCTGTATTCGATTTCGTCTGCGTTCCAATCGGTTGTCTTAACCTGGAATTCAGGATCGCCAGCCACTCTCAAATCATTGGTCTGTACCGCTTCAGCAAAGGAGCGTTGCAGGGCTTCGCCCAATGCTTCCTGGCGAGCTTCCATACCATAATGTTGATTGAGCACTTTTTCAGGAATCTTGCCTGGACGGAATCCGGCGAGTTTTGCAGTGCGTCCGATGTGTTTCAGACGAGCTGCAACCTGGTTGCGAAGTGCTTGTTGTGGAATCGATGCGTTCAGGCGACGTTCTAACGCGCTCACAGTTTCTACGCTGGGCATGCTGTATTTCCTTGAAATTGAATTTGAATGAGATGCCGTACAAGAAGATAATCAGACGAAAAATGTAACTCACTAATTTCGTTTAATTTTTTCAGAAGCAAGGGATTTTAACTTGTAACCTTGACACCTACTTTTTGCAAGCTTGTCGTTAAGTATAGCATTGAGGTGTTGAAAATTGAAATTTTGTGCGCAGTGAGACCCTTTGCGCGGGCGCCTTGCAGCATGTAACTTGGCTATTTATTGAGCCAAAGCAGTGGCGCATTGCTTAAGTTACGAAAAATCCATTACCGGATAGTTGTTCAGCCAACCTTCGCGACATGACATTGATCAAATAATAAGCATTAGTTTTTTCAATGAGTAGTTTTTCGAATTCCCATAACAGCACCTAGCACACCATCCGCCGCTTAACAACGGGCGACGCGGCCATAAATGAAACAACTAGAGCATGAGGTTTTAACGAAATATTTCTTTTGAGCTCAATCCAGTCCAGATTGAGAAAATTGCAACTTATTGATTTTATTAATTATTTTATTTTTATAACAAGAAAAAAGCCCCTAGATTCAGGGGCTTAGTTTCGTGCTTTTTACTATTTTGGTGCGAAAGAAGAGACTCGAACTCTTACACCTTACGGCGCTGGAACCTAAATCCAGTGCGTCTACCAATTCCGCCACTTTCGCAAGGGCGCGAATTATAGCACCACTCCGAACAATTACGCTCGCTTAAATGAAACTCGATTAAACGATCGCTGCTGAGAATTGAATTACTGCACGTCCCGACAACTTACCTTCCAGCAACGGATGAAAAACATCGTCCAGTTTATCGAAGGGTACGATATGAGCCACGCTGGACAATTTATCTGTCCGTAAATCCGTCGCCATGCGCTGCCAGATTTCACGACGCATGGTCATTTGTGTGGCAGCCGTGTCAATACCGAGCAGACACACGCCGCGCAAAATGAAAGGCATTACGGTGGTATGCAATTCAATCCCGCTCGCATTACCGAAACTGGCGATTACGCCGTTTTGCTGCATGCAGCGCGTGAGCCATCCCAGCGTTTCACCACCAACCGAATCAACAGCCCCCGCCCACAAGGTTTTCTCCAGCGGCCTCGTCCCCATTACAAGCTGATGACGAGAGAGAATCTCCGTCGCTCCCAGTGAGGTTAGATACTCATGTTCGCCGTCCTTGCCGGTCAGCGCCGTGACCTGATAACCGCGTTTAGCCAGCATGGCAATCGCCAGACTCGCCACTCCGCCAGTCGCCCCCGTCACAATCACACGACCACACGCAGGTGTCAGCCCGTTTTGCTCCATACGGTGTATCGACAGTGCAGCGGTAAAACCAGCCGTACCCAACGCCATCGCTTCGAACAGGGTGAGACCTTGAGGCAGTGGCACCACCCAATCAGCCGGCAGGCGCACGTATTCGGCAAAACCGCCATCGTGCGACACACCCATCCCGTAGCTGGTAGCGACCACCTCGTCACCCGCTTGAAAGCGCGCATCGCTTGAACTGACCACCACACCGGACACATCAATCCCGCCGACACAAGGGAAGCGACGAATCACTTTCCCCGTACCGGTCGCGGCTAATGCATCCTTGTAATTGACACTGGAGTAATGCGAGCGGATTACCACATCACCGGGATCGAGATCATCCAGCGTCAAGCGGGTAAATTGCCCACCCGACTGACCATTTTCTTCGATGATGCGATAGGCGCCAAAAGATGCCATTTACAGATCCAGTAACAACCGTTCAGGCGACTCCAGTGCTTCTTTGATCGCGCCCAGGAACTGCACCGCTTCGCGGCCGTCGATGATGCGGTGATCGTAGGACACCGCCAGATAATTGATCGGACGGATCACCATCTGACCATTTTCTACCACAACCCGGTCTTTAGTCGCGTGTATACCCAGAATCGCGGCCTGTGGCGGGTTGATGATCGGCGTAGACAACATCGAACCGAAGGTGCCGCCATTGGAAATGGAGAAGGTGCCCCCGGTCAATTCTTCCATCGTCAGTTTGCCCAACTTGGCGCGCGCGCCGAAATCGGAAATTTGCTTTTCGATATCAGCAAAACTCAATTTATCCACATCGCGTAGCACAGGCACCGTCAGACCGCGCTCACTACCAATCGCAATACCGATATCGAAATAGCCGTGGTAGATGATATCCGTGCCATCTACCGAAGCATTTACGATAGGAAATTTTTGCAACGCATAAACAGACGCCTTGGCAAAAAAGCAGGAGAAACCCAGTTTGACACCGTGTTTCTTCTCGAACGCATCCTTGTATTTGGTACGCAGATCCATCACAGGTTGCATGTTCACTTCGTTGAACGTGGTCAGGATCGCTGCATTCTGCTGAGATTGAATCAGTCGTTCGGCGATACGCTGACGAATACGCGTCATCGGTACGCGTTGTTCCGGACGATTGCCCAGCGGTGCGGGTGCGGGTGCAGCCTTAGCAACAGGAGCCGCTTTAACTACCGGTGCGACAGGTGCAGGAGCCGCCGCACTTAACACATCTTCTTTGGTGACACGACCGGAACGACCGCTGCCTTGCAGACTGGCTGCATTGACATCAAGTTCATTGGCCAGCTTACGCACCGAAGGCGGAACCGCAGAGACCACTTCGGCCTTCACTTCTGCTTTCGCTGCCGCTGCTGGCTTAGCTTGTACAGCATCTGTATCGATCAGTGCGATCAATTCTTCGCTGCCCACCAGGTCACCGTTACCCTTTAATATTTTGGTCAACACGCCGCTCTTGGAGGCGGGCAATTCCATCACGACCTTGTCAGTTTCGACATCAATCAGGTTTTCGCCTTCAACGACGGCATCGCCGACCTGTTTATGCCAGGTCACCAGCGTCGCTTCAGAGACAGACTCGGAGAGTTGGGGGACTTTAACTTCAATGATGCTCATTATGTGGTACTCCTGGAATGTTTTTGACATCGAGATCGGGACGGAAGGCTGCATCAATCACCGCTTTCTGTTGTTCGATATGCACGGACAAATAACCTGCGGCAGGCGCAGCGGATGAAGGGCGCAGCGCGTAATCCAGACGCATACCTGTGCGTAAATGACGCAACAAATAATGCTGGATACGATGCCAAGCGCCCTGATTTCCTGGCTCTTCCTGACACCAAACCATCTCGGTCGCATTAGGGTAAGCCGCAACCTGGGCTGCCAGATCATCGTGCGGGAAGGGATAGAGCTGCTCGATACGTATGATCGCCATATCATCGATTCCCTTGGCACGGCGCGCATTGACCAGATCGTAATAGACCTTGCCGCTGCACGCGATGATGCGACGCACCTTGTCGGTTGCCAGCGTTTCCACTTCAGGGATCACCGCACGGAAACTACCCTCAGTGAAGTCCGTCATAGGGGATGCTGCATCCTTGCTGCGCAGCAAGCTCTTGGGTGTGAACACGATCAGCGGATGACGAGAGGGTCGCAACATCTGACGACGCAGCAAATGGAACATCTGCGACGGTGTTGAAGGCACAACCACTTGAATATTGTAGTCGGCACACAGTTGCAAATAGCGCTCAATACGTCCGGATGAGTGCTCAGCACCCTGCCCTTCATAGCCGTGCGGCAGCAACATCACCAGTCCGCACAAACGTCCCCATTTAGCTTCACCGGCGGCGATAAACTGATCTATAACCACTTGCGCGCCGTTGGCAAAGTCACCGAACTGCGCTTCCCACAACACCAGAGAATTTGCTTCCGCCGTTGCATAACCATACTCGAAACCGAGCACCGCTTCCTCAGACAGCAAGGAGTCGATCACAAGAAAATCGGACTGATCGGCGGCCAGATGTTGCAGTGGTATGTGCACCCCCGTATCCCACTCGACGCGATTTTGATCGTGCCAGGTCGCATGACGATGGAAGAAAGTGCCGCGACCGCAATCTTGACCGGACAGACGCACAGGATACCCTTCGGTCAGCAGCGTGGCATAAGCTAAATTCTCCGCCATACCCCAATCCAGTGACAACTCACCGCGTCCCATCAGTACACGATCGTCGACGATCTTCTGTACACGAGATTGCAGCAAAAATCCTTCCGGTATCTGCGTCAAAGCGACCGACAATTGTTGCAAGCGCTCTAATGTAACCGTGGTATCCACCGGCGTATTCCACGCCGTAGCACTCTTTAAAGCCACCCAGTTAGATACAGGCTTATTCGGATTTTCGATCGCAGGCTGTATGGAATTTCTTCCTTCATCCATGGACTGACGGTAACTCGCCACCATCGCGTCACCTTCGCCCGCCGCGATCACGCCTTCGTCGAATAGACGCTGCGCATACACGGCTCGTGTCCCGGGATGTTGACGGATAAAGCGATACATAAACGGTTGCGTGACCAGCGGTTCGTCCTGCTCGTTGTGTCCCAGCTTGCGGAAGCACACCATGTCTATCACGACATCACGGTGAAACTGCATACGATAATCGAGTGCAATTTCAGTGATCAACATCACCGCATCCGGATCATCTCCATTCACATGGAAGATCGGCGCATCGATCATCTTAGCCACATCGCTGCAATACTGGCTGGAGCGCGTATCACGCACATCAGACACAGTAAAGCCGATCTGGTTATTGATAATGATGTGCACCGTACCGCCAGTGTGGTAGCCGCGAGTCTGCGACATGGCAAGCGTTTCCATCACCACGCCCTGTCCTGCGAAGGCCGCATCACCATGCAACAGAATCGGCAACACCTTGGCGCCGTCCATGTCTTTCAAGCGGTGCTGACGGGCTCGAACCGAACCTTCGACCACAGGATTGACGATTTCAAGATGCGATGGATTAAAGGCCAACGCTACATGTAAATCACCACCCGCTGTTGCGATATCAGCTGAAAAACCCTGGTGATACTTCACATCGCCCGATGTCAGATGATCCGCGTGGATTCCTTCGAATTCAGCGAACAACATAGAAGGCTGTTTGCCCAGAATATTGACCAGAACATTCAAACGACCGCGATGCGCCATACCGATAACAGCTTCCTTGACACCCTGTGATCCGCCGCGTTGCAGCAGATGATCCAGCAGTGGCACCAGCGTTTCACCGCCTTCGAGCGAAAAGCGCTTTTGTCCGACATATTTGGTATGAAGATAACGCTCCAGCGTCTCGGCTGCCGTCAGACGACCCAGAAAACGACGACGCAGATCAGCGTTGTAACCCGCCACGCCACGCACACCTTCCAATCGGCTCTGTATCCAGCGCTTTTGCGGCACATCACTCATGTACATGTATTCCGCACCGATGCTGCCACAGTAAGTCTGACGCAACAGCGCCAGAATTTCCCGTAACGTCATACGCGCAGCAGCAACTAGCGACCCTGTTTCAAAGGTCGTCGCCATATCGGATTCGAGCAGACCGTAATACCCCGGATCCAACTCAGGAACGAGCGGCTTGGCATGACGATGTAGAGGATCGAGATTAGCGACGCGTAAACCCAAAAAACGGTGCGCGTTGATCAGTTGCAGCACCTTAACTTGCTTGTGCTCATGACCCGAATCGGGCGCGACAACAATCTGTTTAGGCAATGATTCAAAGGCACGTTGGATCGGACTGTGTGCCTGTTCGCGCCCAGCCTGAGTCCAGGCGGGCAGCGCATCAAAATAGGCACGCCATTCACCCGACACACTCAGCGGATCTTGCAGATATTGCTCGTACAAATCTTCGACGAAGATGGCATTTGTCCCGGATAACGCGGAACTATCCTGCATCATTTGATTAAAACTCATGAAATGATCACCTTTTATCCATGGGAGAGTAATCGCGACGTGTCGCGCCGACATAAAGCTGACGGGGGCGGCCGATCTTGCGATCGCTCGCGGCCATCATTTCATTCCACTGTGACACCCAACCGATGGTACGTGCCACGGCGAAGATCACCGTAAACATATTGGTCGGAATACCCAGCGCGCGTAACACGATGCCGGAGTAAAAATCCACATTCGGATAGAGTTTACGTTCGATGAAATAAGGATCGTGAAGGGCAATGTTTTCCAGTTCCATGGCCAGCTTGAATAACTTATCGTTTTCCAGCCCCTGTTCTTTCAACACTTCGTAACAGGTTTCACGCATCACAGAAGCGCGCGGATCCATGTTCTTGTAGACGCGATGGCCAAAACCCATCAGCAGGCGTTTCTTGTCCTTCACATCCTGCACGAACTGGGCAACGCGAGATGGATCGCCGATTTCTTCGAGCATCGTCAATGCGGCTTCATTCGCGCCGCCGTGTGCAGGACCCCAAAGTGCGGCAATACCGGATGCCATACAAGCAAAAGGATTTGCGCCGCTGGAACCTGCCAGACGAACTGTCGACGTGGAGGCATTTTGTTCGTGATCAGCATGCAGAATAAAGATGCGTTCCAGGGCACGAACCAGCACCGGATTAGGCACGTATTCTTCAGCCGGATTGGCGAACATCATATAAAGGAAGTTTTCGACGTAACCGAACTTGTTCTTCGGATACATAAACGGATAGCCATTATGATATTTGTAGGCCATGGCCGCGATCGTCGGCACTTTACCCAGCAGACGCATTGCCGCCAGGTCGCGGTGTTCAGGATCATTAATATCGAGGGAGTCGTGATAGAAAGCGGATAATGCACCGACCACACCGACCATCACCGCCATAGGGTGTGCATCGCGTCTGAAACCATTAAAAAACTTCATCAACTGGTCGTGGACTATGGTGTGATTTTTCACCTTGCCGACAAATTCAATTTTTTGCGCCGCATCCGGCAACTGGCCGTTGAGGAGCAAATAACACACTTCCAGAAAGTCGGATTGACCCGCCAGTTGTTCTATAGGATAACCCCGGTAATACAACAGACCCGCATCACCATCGATATAAGTAATCTCGGAGGTGCAGCTCGCCGTCGAGAAAAAAGCAGGATCGTAGGTAAAGATACCCAACTTGCTCAACGCATGAATATCAACAACATCAGGCCCCAGTGTGCCGGACATCATCGGCAATTCAATCTGTCGTCCATCATCTAGCGTGAGCGTAGCGTAGCGTTTTTTCAACCCGAGTTCTTTATCCATCTGGCTTCCAATCCTGAAATTAAATTACGACCAATTCATTGATTATAAAATATTAATTTTCAACAACAACGCAGCCTGCGCATCCGACCCGGCATCTTTCCTGCCCGACACCATATCCCAGAGGGGATTGTCCGGCAAATCCAACAATTCCTCAAAAGTCTGCCGCTCTTCGACAGACAACTGAAGATACTGCGCTTCTATAAAACGTACAAAAATAATATCCAGCTCCAGCAAACCGCGCCTGCAGCGCCAGCGCACTCGCTGCAAAGCAGCAGCATCGGGGAGCGAGGAATGAGGAATGAGTAAACAACCCTCTGCGCTTCCTGCTTCCTCTACTTTATCCTCAGTCCTCAATCCAATATCCTCGATTGTCATACCATGCGCTTAATCATCAAGTCCTTGATATGACCGATTGCTTCGGTCGGATTCAATTCCTTAGGACAGACATCTACACAATTCATGATGGTGTGACAACGGAATAAGCGATACGGATCTTCCAGATCATCCAAACGTTCGGAAGTAGCCTGATCACGCGTGTCAGCGATGAAACGATACGCCTGCAACAAGCCTGCGGGGCCGACAAACTTGTCCGGATTCCACCAGAACGAAGGGCAGGCCGTCGTACAGCAACCACACAAGATACATTCATACAGTCCATTCAGATGTTCACGATCTGCCGGCGACTGCAAGCGCTCAGTTTCCGGTGGCGGGTCATTGTTGATCAGATACGGTTTGATCGAATGGTACTGTTTGAAGAACTGCGTCATGTCCACGATCAGATCGCGGATCACCGGCAGTCCCGGCAAGGGGCGTAATTCGACCGGCTCTTTCAACGATGATAACGGGGTAATACACGCCAAGCCGTTGCGACCGTTGATATTCATGGCATCAGAGCCGCACACGCCTTCGCGGCATGACTTACGCAAGGAAAGACTGTCGTCCTGTTCTTTGAGCAGCACCAGCGCATCGAGCAACATCTTGCCGCCCGACTCGATGTTCAGCTCGTAATTTTGCATGCGTGGCGCAGCATCGGTTTCAGGGTTGTAACGATAGATACGGAATTTCATAATTTTTCCTTATACCAGCTCAATAAACACGAGGCTTGAGCGGGAACGAGTCCACGGTCAGCGGTTTCAAGCGCACCGGCTTGTAATCGAGGCGTTGATCCTGACTAAAATACAGACTGTGTTTGAGCCAGTTCACATCGTCGCGCTCTTGGAAGTCATCGCGTGCATGTGCACCGCGGCTTTCCTTACGCGCTTCTGCCGCAACCATGGTAGCCTGAGCGACTTCGATCAGATTATCCAGTTCCAGCGCTTCGATACGTGCCGTATTGAACACGCGACTCTTATCGTTAATCTCGGTGTTTTTAACACGCTCGGCAATTTCCTTGATATTGACCACACCAGCTTTGAGCAACTCGGGGAAGCGGAACACACCGCAATGCTTTTGCATATTCCTGCGCATCGCATCGCCCACTTCTGAGACGCGCTCTCCGTTCTTCTGATTTTCCAGACGAGCCAGACGAGTCAATGGCATATCCGCCGCATTGGCCGGCAAAGGTTTTACATGTGGATTGAGCTTCAAGTCTTCGATGATTTGACGTCCGGCTTCGCGACCGAACACAATCAAATCCAACAACGAATTACAACCTAAACGGTTGGCACCGTGCACCGACACGCAAGCGCATTCGCCCACCGCATATAACCCCTGCACCACTTCGTCAGGACCTGTCTTATAAGGAGCAACCACCTGACCATGGAAATTGGTCGGAATCCCGCCCATCATATAGTGTGCGGTAGGCACAACCGGGATCGGATTCTTGGCAGGATCAACGTGAGCGAATTTCAGCGCAATTTCACGGATACCGGGCAGACGCTGTTTGATCACATCGTCGCCCAGATGATCGAGCTTCAACATCACATGATCGCCATCCGGACCGCAACCGCGTCCCTCGTTGATTTCGATGGTCATCGCACGGGACACCACATCGCGGCTGGCCAGATCCTTGGCATTTGGCGCGTATTTCGGCATGAAACGTTCGCCATCCTTATTAATCAGATAGCCACCCTCACCGCGCACGCCTTCCGTGATCAGCACACCCGCGCCGTATACACCGGTCGGATGAAACTGGAAAAATTCCATGTCTTCCAGCGGGATACCTGCACGCGCCGCCATACCCAAACCATCACCAGTATTGATAAACGCATTGGTGCTCGAATGGAAGATACGACCTGCACCGCCGGTGGCGAACAAGGTTGCGCGCGCATGGAACATCATCACTTCGCCGGTTTCAATTTCCAGCGCAGTAACGCCCAACACATCGCCGTCTTCGTCACGGATCAGATCCAGCGCCATCCATTCGATAAAGAAATTGGTATTGGCTTTCACATTCTGTTGATAAAGGGTGTGCAACAAGGCGTGACCGGTACGATCCGCTGCCGCACAAGCGCGTTGCACCGGATTCTTACCGAAATCCTGCATGTGTCCGCCAAACGGACGCTGATAAATCTTGCCTGAATCCAAGCGGTCAAACGGCATGCCGAAATGTTCCAGCTCGTAGACCACTTCAGGGGCTGCACGACACATGAACTCAATCGCATCCTGGTCGCCCAGATAATCCGATCCCTTCACCGTGTCATACATATGCCACAGCCAGTTGTCTTCACTAACATTACCCAAACTGGCCGCAATACCACCTTGCGCCGCAACCGTATGTGAACGGGTGGGAAATACCTTGGATAGCACAGCCACTTTCAATCCTGCCTGAGCCAGTTGCAACGCGGCACGCATGCCCGCACCACCCGCACCGACCACCACCACATCAAACGTTCGTTTAGCAATTGCCATTTTTTACATACCCCACAAAATTTGCACAGACCAGATCGCATACAACAGCAGCGCCAGGACAACCACAACATGGATAACCAAACGCACTGCGGCGGGTTTTACGTAATCCATGACGATATCGCGTATCCCTATCCAGGCGTGATAAAACAGACTGAGCAAAAACAGCAGGGCAAATGCACGTACCGGCTGGCTGGCAAACAAGCCTGTCCAGCGGTCATAACCCATATCCGGATGCAGCAGCAGATAGATACCCAACGCCAGACTACCCAGTGCCATCACCACGGCTGTGACACGCTGTACCAGCCAGTCGCGCAAACCATAGTGGGCACCGACAATTACACGGTTTACCATAATTTCACCCCGATAATGACAGTCAATAACAGGCTCACCGCCACCACCACTTTACTGCTACCTCTGGCCTGCTTGAGATTGCTGATGTAGTGTAAATCGATGGCCAGGTAACGAATACCCGCACAGAAGTGATGCATGAAGGACCATAACAGGCCCAGCATAACCAGCTTGGCCAATGGATGATCCAATGCTTCTTGCAATTGCGTATAAGTCACGGTAGAGCGCAAGCTGTACTGCAACATAAGGAGCAAAAGAGGAAGGGCAAAAAACAAGGCTAAACCGCTGACGCGATGAAAGATAGAAATCAAACCCGGAAGAGGCAATTTGATGAGATGAAGTGCTAGATGTTTCGGACGCTGTTTTTTCATTACCAACCTTTGTATAACGAAGAGACCGAGAAGAATATTACACCTTTTCTATAGCACAAGAAAAGCAAAAGATTTATGATAGTCGAACTTAATCATATAAGGAGTTAATAATGAAAGCACCTATTCGTGTCACAGTGACCGGCGCCGCCGGACAAATTGGCTACGCTACGCTATTCCGAATCGCCAACGGCGATATGCTGGGACGCGAACAACCGGTCATTCTGCAATTGCTCGATTTACCGCAGGCACAGCCTATGCTGCGCGGCGTTATGATGGAGTTGGAGGATTGTGCTTTTCCGCTGTTGCAACAAATCATCATCACAGACGACCCGAGAGTCGCCTTCCGTGATACCGAGGTTGTTCTGCTGATCGGTGCGCGTCCTCGCGGCAAGGGCATGGAACGCAAGGACCTGCTCGAAGCAAACGGTGCAATCTTCACCACCCAAGGTAAGTTGCTCAACGAACTGGCCGCCCGTCATGTCAAGGTACTGGTGGTTGGCAACCCGGCCAACACCAATGCTTTGATTGCAATGAAGAATGCGCCTGACCTTAACCCGCGCAACTTCAGCGCCATGATGCGACTGGATCACAACCGCGCGATCGCTCAGGTAGCTCAAAAGCTGTTCCAGCCTATTCGTGATGTCAAGAAGATGATCATCTGGGGCAATCACTCAGGCACACAATATCCCGATTTGGATCATGCGGAAATTCGCGGCCGCCTGGTAACGGACATCCTGCCTGATATCGGTTGGGTAGAAAGCACCTTCATTCCTACCGTGCAAAAACGCGGCGCAGCGGTCATCGAAGCACGCGGGCTATCCAGTGCAGCGAGTGCGGCCAATGCGGCCATCTCGCATATGCATGACTGGATGTTAAGTTCACATCACAACGATTGGGTAAGCATGAGCGTACCGTCCGATGGCAGTTACGGCATCCCTGAAGGCGTACTCTACGGCTTCCCTGTCACCTGTAAGCATGGCCAGTACAGCATCGTTCAAGGTCTACCTATCAGCGAACTGGGACGTCAACACATGGAAGAGAGTTATCGCGAACTGACCGGTGAGCGTGAGCTGATCAAACACCTGTTGGGTTAAGCCACGATTAACTGCCGGATTTTTAGGACTAAAGTCCGGCAGTTTTTGTTTCCACCTTGATTCTGTAAAATCCACGCCCATAATGAGGCTATAGCCTGCGCTGCGCGGGTTTTAGTGGAGTTTATCGTGTCTGCCATCCGCCCCCCTGCCGTTGCAGGACTATTCTATCCCGCCAATAAAGAACAACTTGCACACAGCGTGCAGGAATTTTTAATCGGCGCGCGACGGTACAATCTAAAAGCCAAAGCGCTGATCGTCCCGCACGCAGGTTACATCTACTCAGGCGCTATTGCCGCCACCGCTTACGTCACACTCATTCCATACGCTGCCAAAATACATCGCGTGATATTGCTCGGGCCCACGCATCGCGTTGCCGTGCGGGGCCTCGCACTACCCGGCGCCGAGGCATTTTCCACCCCATTAGGATGCGTTAAACTCGATTGCGAAGCGAGCAAACGTATCGCCCATTTACCGCAGGTGTGCACGAGCGCGCCGGTGCATGCGCTGGAGCATGCCCTGGAAGTACAACTCCCTTTCCTGCAAAGCATACTCACCGACTTCACCCTGCTCCCCCTAGCAGTTGGGACGACAACCCCCGAAGAAGTCGCCGAAGTGCTAGAAATCCTGTGGGGGGATCAGGAAACCCTGATTGTCATCAGCTCCGATCTGTCACATTATTTGCCCTATGAAACCTGTCAGCAGGTAGATCAGGAAACGGCACAGGCCATACTGAATTTGCAACAACCGATAAACCATAACCGCGCCTGCGGTGGCACGCCGGTCAGCGGTCTGATACTCGCAGCACGACACCACCATTTAACGCCGCATTTGCTTGATCTGCGCAATTCCGGCGACACGGCCGGCACACGCGACACGGTGGTCGGTTACGCATCCTTCGCTTTCACCGGGGAGAATCAAGGTGACACACAATGAATCAGGAAAAATTCTGCTGCACATTGCCCGCGCGGCAATTTCCAATGCGCTGAATATCCCGCGCACAGCGGATGAGTCCGCGTCTTGGCTAAACGAACCGGGTGCCTGTTTCGTCACCCTCACCCAAAACGGCCAGTTGCGCGGCTGCATCGGCTCGCTCGCCGCACACCGATCACTGTTGAACGACCTCAAAAGTAATGCCGTCTCCGCCGCTTTGTACGACCCGCGTTTTATACCACTGACAGCGCAGGAGTTGAAAAACACCAAAATAGAAATTTCGCTACTCACCCTACCGCAACCCATGCAGTTCAAGGATGAAGCAGATGCACGAGCTCAACTGCGACCCGGTATAGATGGTGTCGTGTTCGAATTTGGCCACCATCGCAGCACTTTTTTACCGCAAGTGTGGGAACAACTCCCCTCCCCCCGTGAATTTATGGCGCATTTAAAACGTAAAGCAGGACTCCCGGAGGATTTCTGGGCGGCGGATGTTCTGCTATCGCGCTATCGCGTTACTAAGTTTATTGAGGATAATCAATAAAATGGATGAGATCATCAGCGCGGCTGAGCGCTATCCGGCCAAATACTGGCATCCGTTGGATGATGGACGGATCCAGTGCGATCTGTGTCCGCGCGACTGCCGGCTGCACGAAGGACAGCGCGGTGCCTGTTTCGTACGCGGCAGAATCAATAACGCGATGGTGCTCACCACCTACGGGCGCTCTTCAGGGTTTTGCGTCGATCCAGTCGAAAAAAAACCGCTCTACCACTTCTATCCGGGCAGCTCCATCCTGTCCTTCGGCACGGCCGGATGCAATCTTGCCTGCAAATTCTGTCAGAACTGGGACATTTCCAAGTCGCGCAGCTTCGATAAATTAGCCGATCTGGCAATCCCCGAAGCGATCGCACGCACCGCCGCACGCATAAACTGCAAGAGCGTCGCCTTCACCTACAACGATCCAGTGATCTTCGCCGAATACGCGATGGATACAGCCGATGCCTGCCACGAACTCGGCATTAAGACGGTGGCCGTCACGGCAGGCTACATACACGACACCCCGCGCCGTGATTTTTTCGCCAAAATGGATGCCGCAAACGTTGATCTGAAGGCGTTTACCGATGAGTTCCATGTCAAATACTGCGGAGCCCGCCTGCAACCGGTGTTGGACACGCTGATCTACCTGTGCCGCGAAACAAAAGTATGGGTGGAACTAACCACCTTGCTGATCCCGGGTCTGAACGACAGCAACGAAGAAATTGCGGCGATGACGGCTTGGATCGCAAAGGAATTGGGGCCCGACGTGCCGCTGCATTTCACCGCCTTTCACCCCGACTACAAAATGACAACGATTCCCGCCACGCCGCCAGAATCGCTTGCCCGTGCACGAAAAATCGCACAAGACGCAGGCCTACGCTATATCTATGTCGGCAATGTGCATGACCGCGCCGGAGATACCACCAGCTGTCCGTGCTGCAAAAAACCTCTAGTCGTACGCGACTGGTACAACATCGAACAGTATCGAATCACGCCTGACGGTCACTGTCCTGATTGTCATGCTGCCATCGCCGGACATTTTGAGAAATACACTGGCGCATTCGGCCGCCAACGCATCCCTGTTACCCCCACCTGAACACCCCCCCTTTATTCCAACGTGCTATCGGACGGGTTAGATTTTCAATAATTTAATTCCGTCCTGGCAATTTGCAGTAATATGACGGAGTCCTTTGCTGACATCTGCGCCGAATTGTTATCCCCGCGTGCAATATGCAGCAAAATATTACCTATAAACAACGGACTGCACAATGCACAAAACAGTCACTTTTTTTCCAAAAGTCGGCGAAATCGCACACAAGGGCATCGTCCAAATCTCAGGCACGGCGCTGATAGAAGAGGCCATCGTGCTGATGGAAGCCAACAATCTGAGCGATGTCGTCTACCAACTGGAACGAGGACACGGGATCTTTACCGTGGAAGACCTGATCCGCCACCGTCGACAGGGGCGGAGTATGGCTACACGACTGATGGATCTGGAAACGCATCTGCTGCCGTATGTGAGTGAAGAAGAAAATGTACTGCATCTGCTCAGCATTTTCGTCGAAAAAAAATGTCGCTACCTCGGCGTTAAGAACCAAGATGACCTGTTGGACGGCATCGTTTCCTATACCGATGTGCTGGCATCGGTCGATCCCATCGTGATGATGGAACACAAGACGCTGGCGGAAATTCTGAAAAATGGCCGGGTTGAAATGATCGCCGAATCAACTGCCACCGAAGTCGTACTCGACCAATTGATTTACGCGGAAGATGCCATGCTGATTGAAAGTGGTGGCAAACTCGCCGGCATCGTCACTACCCGAGACATCGTCAGGATGATACGCGACGGGATAGACCTGACTTTGCCGATACGCTGCCATATGACGACACCGGTTTATACGATCAACCACCGGGAAACCATCAAGTCTGCCATCGATTATCTGAAAGAGCGCAAATTCAAACGCGCCATCGTGGTCGATGACGAAGGCAATCTCAACGGCGTCATCACCCAAATCGAACTCATCGGCGTCACTTATGGCCGTTGGGCTGAACTGATGAAATTGCATGCCCACGAACTGGGCGAATTAGTCCATGTACTGGAATCAAAAAACATCAAGTTGCAGCATGAATCCCTGACCGATGCACTGACCGGAACGGGCAATCGCCGCATGATCAATCAGGCCATCGAAGCGGAGATCGGCCGATACTACCGGCACGAAAGACAGGCGTTTTCCATCTTGCTGCTGGATATCGATTTCTTCAAAAAAATCAACGATAATTTCGGCCACCCGGTCGGCGATGAAGTCCTCAAATTGCTTTGCCTCAAGGCAAAAACCTTGTTGCGCATCTCGGATACGCTGGCGCGCTGGGGAGGCGAGGAATTCGTCGTCCTGCTGCCTACTGCCGATATTGATTCAGCCACGATTCTGGCCGAGCGGATGCGCGCAGAAATTGCAAAAAATTCATACAATAATCATGCAATTACCATCAGCATCGGCGCTGCAGAATATCGTCGCGGTGAATCCCAGGCAATGTTGCTCGAACGATTGGATCGCGCACTGTATGAAGCCAAAAAAACCGGACGCAATAAAGTCGTCGTAGCCCAATAAACTGCCTTCGCCTTAAGTCAGCCCTTTTCCATAAACCGCTCAAGGTGTGCCAAAAAGGCGCGCGTCTTGGCGGGTAAATACCGACGCATCGGCATCACCGCCCAGGCGGGCACCGTGGGCAGCGACCAGTCCGGCAGCACGCGAACCAGACGCTTCAGCCGCACATCCTCGATCACAAAACGGCAAGGCAAAGCACCTACCCCCGCACCATCGAGCAGCAACTGCTGAATCATGTCGGGAGAATTCAGGGTCAATCGTCCCGGCGGCACACCCTGCCATTCGGCTTTGCCGCTCAGCAAAGACCAGGGCACCGCAGTTCCCCGGTCGGAGAGCAGACGCACCGCCGCGTGATTCATCAGGTCATCGGGATGCAGGGGCGCCGCATGCAGCGCCAGATAGATCGGGCTGGCATACAAGCCAAAGTGTTGTTCATCTATTTTTTTCGCCACCAGCGTCGCATCATCGCTTAAGTCGCCCATACGGATCGCCAGATCATAGCGCTCGCCGATCACATCGACGCGACGCGAAGACAGATCAATATCCAACTGAATTTCAGGATAGGCATCGATGAAGGTCGCAATGGCACGGGAAAAATACTGGCGGGCGTAATCCCCCGGCATGGAGACGCGCAACCGCCCGTGAGGTTGTGCATCCTGACTGCTGACAAAGTCCTGAACGGCGGCAACCTCTTCCGCGACGCGGCGGCAATGCTCGAGAAATTCCTGACCGAACTCGGTGAGCATCAATCGGCGCGTAGTACGTATCAGCAACTTTTGTCCCAGCGCAGACTCCAGATTACTCAGACGACGTGAGACCGTGGCTTTAGGAATAGACAAAAACTCCGCCGCACGTACCAGACTCTGCTGCTCAACTATCGTGGCAAATAAAATATAATCGTCGGCAGAAATGTTTAATTGTTCCATATATGGGATAGTTTATCCCGATTCGACGGCTTTATCTATCCTTTTCCTTGCTCTACTATGCACTCACCCTACAGCCACAGAGAATCCGATCATGAACACCCAACCGTCCAGAAGCATCGAACAATTAGTCGAAGGCGTATTAACTTCCGATGGCGCGGGTGTCAAACTGACTCGCGTACTCACCGGTAAGCTGCAACGCCGTCTTGACCCGTTCCTGATGCTGGACGCCTTCGGCAGCGACGATCCGGACGAATATATCGCAGGCTTTCCCGACCACCCGCATCGCGGCTTCGAGACCGTAACCTATATGTTGGCAGGCAAAATGCGCCACAAGGACAGCGCGGGACACGAAGGTTTGTTGCAAAACGGTGGCGTGCAGTGGATGACAGCCGGGCGCGGCGTGATCCATTCAGAAATTCCAGAACAAGAGGAAGGCGTGATGGAGGGCTTCCAGCTCTGGCTGAATCTGCCTGCAACGCAAAAAATGAAACCGGCGTGGTATCGCGATTTCCCCACTGAGGCGATTCCCGAATACACCAGCGCCAATGGCGTTACGGTGCGCGTTATCGCAGGCCAGAGTAACGGCGTTGCAGGCGTGATCACACGAGACACGACTGAGCCTATCTATCTGGACGTACATCTGCCAGCAGGCGCTAATTTTCAAACTGACATCCCCGTGACACACAACGCGTTTATATATGTGTATCGCGGCACTGTTGCAATTGGCGAAACACAGGTTGATAGCCGTCGCATGGGAATATTGAGCAATGATGCGGATAGCGTTGCGCTGACTGCAACTAGCGATGCCCGATTAATCCTGGTTGCAGGCTGTCCCTTGAAGGAACCCATCGTGCAATACGGTCCTTTCGTGATGAACACTCAGGAAGAAATCCATCAGGCGCTCGACGATTACAGAAACGGACGGTTTATCTGATGAATACCTACACGCGCACCGCAAAAGCGTTGCACTGGCTGATCGCGCTGATGATCTTCGCTGTGTTTCCGCTGGGACTGTATATGCACGATCTGAAACTCTCGCCCGTCAAGTTGCAGCTCTACAGCTATCACAAGTGGGCTGGAATGACGGTATTACTGCTGGTGATCGTCCGCCTGCTGTGGCGCATCACGCACAGACCACCCGCACTGTCGCTGCCACGCTTGCAACAAATTGCCAGCAACGCGGTGCACCATCTGCTGTATGTGCTGATGTTCGCCATCCCGCTCTCCGGCTGGTTGATGAGTTCGGCCAAGGGATTTCAGACCGTGTTGTTCGGCATCTTGCCGCTGCCGGATCTGCTCGCCAAAGACAAGGTTTTAGGGCACACGCTGGAAAATGTGCACCAGAGCCTGAATTACTTATTGTTGTTGCTGGTGGCCGTTCACATCGCGGCGGCACTCAAGCACCATTTTATCGACCGGGATCAAGTCTTAACCAGAATGTTACCAAAATCATGAATAAACATATAATTACATCACTACTGCTGCTCGCCGCCGGCTCAGTTCAGGCGGTCGAATACAATCAGTTGCAAGCCGCTCAAAGCGCGCTGACCTTCGGCTACAAGCAGATGGGTGTGCCGCTAACTGGAAAATTTAACAAGTTTTCGGCGCAAGTGTCTTTCGATCCGGCCAAACTGGCCAAAGCACAGGCGCACATCGACGTGGTGCTTGCCAGCATAGACACGGGTTCGACCGATGCCGATGAGGAAGTCGCAGGGCGCCAGTGGTTCAACGCCAAGACTTATCCGCTGGCAACCTTTACCTCCTCCGGCGTCACCGCGTTGGGCGGCAACCGTTATCAGGCCACCGGCAAACTCTCCATCAAGGGACGCACCATGGATGTCACCGCCCCCGTCACCTTCCAGAGCGAAGGCAATCGCGGGGTATTTGACGGCACCTTTAACATCAAGCGCTTAGCCTATGCCATCGGCGAGGGCGAATGGACCGATGTGAGCACCGTCGCCGATGAAATCCAGATTAAGTTTCACCTCGTCGTTTTAGCAGCACCTGTAAAGAAATAACCCTCCCACCACCACAAAAGGAAATATCATGAATAAAATCATTGCATTAGCTATCGCGACCTCCTTCTCTGCTGCCGCTTTCGCCGCACCGGAAACTTATGTGCTGGAACAGAACCACACCAAGCCGCGCTTCGAATACAGCCACATGGGCTATTCAACCCAGTTGAGCCGTTTTGATACCGCCAAAGGCACCGTCACCATCGACCGCGCCGCCAAGACGGGCTCTGTTGATGTCACCATCGATGCCACCTCGGTCAATACCGGTTCTGACATGTTCAACGGACATATTCAGGGCGAAGACTTCTTCGATACCGCCAAATTCCCGACCATCACTTACAAATCCGACAAGTTCAAATTTGAAGGCGACAAGTTAGTTGGCATTGAAGGTAATCTGACTATCAAGGGCGTAACTAAACCTGTCACCCTGACGGTCACTTCTTTCATGTGTATGCCTCACCCGATGATGAAAAAGGAAGCATGCGGCGCCAATGCAACGGCTAAAATCAAGCGCTCCGAGTTCAACATGGGCAAATATGCACCACTGGTTGGCGATGAAGTCACCCTGACTATCCCGGTCGAATCGATCAAGCAATAAACACAAGGGGGCGTTCAGCGCCCCTTTTTAATGGAGCATCCTATGACTAATACCCTGTTTACCCCTGCCACCTTAGGCAAACTAGCCCTTGCCAATCGCGTTGTGATGGCACCGATGACGCGCTGCCGCGCCATTGACAATGTGCCAAACGCACTAATGGAAGAATATTACCGTTTACGTGCCGGTTGCGGACTGATCATCGCCGAAGGAACCGCGCCTTCTCCGAACGGCTTAGGCTATGCACGCCAACCTGGCCTGTTCAGCAGCGAACAGATTGCGGGCTGGCAACACGTAAACGCTGGCGTACATCAGGCCGGCGGAAAGATATTTGTGCAGATAATGCACGACGGACGCGTCAGTCATCCTGCCAACATGCAAGCGGCCGCACGCATCATCGCGCCTTCTGCACTCGCAGCGCCCGGTGAGATGTGGACAGACAGTAGCGGCATGCAGCCCTACCCGGTTCCTGCCGAAATGACGGAAGCCGATATCCATCAGGCCATCGCCGAATTTGCACAGGCGGCCAAAAATGCCATCGAAGCTGGTTTCGACGGAATTGAACTGCATGCGGCGAACGGATATCTGATCGATCAGTTCCTCAACACGGCATCAAATCAACGTACCGACGCCTGGGGCGGCAGCGTTGAGAATCGCATCCGCTTTGTAGTGGAAATCGCCAAAGCGACTGCCGCAGCGATCGGTGCTGAACACATCGGGATGCGCATCTCCCCTTACGGCGTATTCAACGGCATGGCAGCGGATGCCGACATGGATGCACTGTATGAAGCGCTGATTGCCCAATTGAATAACATCGGCTTGGTGTACATTCACATCGTCGATCACAGTGCGATGGGTGCACCGGAAGTCAGCCCGACCCTCAAGGCGAAAATCCGCGCGGAGTTTAAGGGAAGCTACATCCTGTCCGGTGGTTACGAGACCGCACGCGCGAATGCCGATCTTGAAGCTGATCGCGGCGATCTAGTCGCCTTCGGTCGTCCGTTCATCTCCAATCCTGATCTGGTGGAAAAATTGAAAAATGGTACGGCGCTGACCGAACCTGACTTCAATACTTTCTACACACCCGGCGAAAAAGGCTACACCGACTATTAATGCAAATTATTGACTAATAATTAAAAGTTACAAACAAAGCAACAACTACTGCCGGATTAGCGGATTTATCCGAAAATCCGGCAGCCAACACTGAACACATAAAAAAATTTAATTATTTTATGCGCTTTTTCTGCCAACCACCCCCGTGTATTCCCCTTATCTCGTATATTAGCTCCTTGCTGTTACCTGGTATCGAACATCAATAAAACATAGCCAACGCACTTACTCGATCCAGCCTGATCCAGACACTTTGCGACATTAATTCTCTGCCCTCCATGCCGCTCGTCGCGCAGAAATTGCTGGCGCTGTAACTCAATACGGACAATACTGAAATCATCATTGAAAAGATTTCCGAGTTAGCCGAACAAGCCCGACAACTGTCCGGCACTATATAGTTCCCGCTACGGAATGTGGATTTTCAATTCACATTCCCTGTTTCACAATCGACTATAATTACGCATCGTTCACTCTGAAGCAATTATGAAAGTTATCCTGTTATTCCTGAGCCTGCTGTTCTTAGCAACGAGTCTTTGCGCCAACTCGCAGTCCCTGGAAACTCCCGTGCTGGCAGCCAAGACCTACCTGCTCTACGATTTTTCCAGCAATCAAGTTCTGCTTGAGAAAAACGGCAGAGCTCGTATTGAACCGGCCGCGCTGACCAAGTTGATGACCGCTTACATCGCATTTTCCGAAATCAAACGCGGCGCACTCACGCTCGATCGCAGCTTGACCGTACCGGCCGATGCCGTGCGCAACGCCAGCGGCGAATCGCGTATGCTGCTCAAACCGGGCCAAACAGTCACCGTGGACGAATTACTGCACGGCCTGATTGTGCAATCCGGCAACGATGCTGCCAATACGCTCGCAAGCAATATCTCAGGCACTGAATCCGCCTTTGTCGTCGAAATGAACAGGGAAGCCGAGCGCTTGGGCATGAAAAACACCCACTTCGCGAATACGGTCGGCACACCCGATGCGCAGCATTACAGCAGCGCCTTCGACATGGCACTGTTAGCGGGTGCACTGATACGTGACTTTCCCGAGTACTACGCCCTGTTTGGCCTGCACGACTACACTTTCAACAACGTCACGCAAGCCAATCGCAACCGTCTATTGTGGCTGGATCCTTATGCCGACGGCCTGAAAACCGGACACACAGAAACGGCCGGATTCTGCCTGGTCGGTTCAGCAAAACGCGATAAACGCCGCTTAATTTCCGTGGTATTAGGTGCGGATTCCGACGGACAGCGTGCCTCTGAAAGCCAAAAGCTGCTCAACTACGGCTTCCAGAATTTCGACACCGTGCGCCTCTATCAGGGAGGCCAACCGGTCACTCAAGTCCGCGTCTGGAAAGGAACCCAGAGTCATCTTAATTTGGGCTTCAAACAGGACGTGTATCTGACCATCCCCAAGGGAAAACTGACGCAGCTCAACGCGGCCATCGAGACTCATCAACCTATCCTCGCACCGATTGCCGCCACACAGCAAATCGGCATACTCAGGCTGTCGCTGGCAGGAAAACCCTATGCGGAATTCCCCTTGCTAGCATTGGATAATATCGCCCTGGCCAACGTGTTTTCGCGCGGCTGGGACAGTCTGCGTTTGCTGATACAGAAATACCTGCCCTGGTAAACATCGATGACAATTTATCTGAATGGCCAGTTTATGCCGGTCGAAGACGCCAAAATCTCCGTACTGGATCGCGGCTTTATCTTCGGCGATGGCGTGTATGAAGTCATTCCGGTCTACTCGCGCCGTGCATTCCGTCTGAACGAACACCTGCAGCGTTTACAGCATAGTCTGGACTGCATCCAACTGCCCAATCCGCACAGCGCTGAAGAATGGCGCGAGCTGATAGCAGAACTGATCGCAAAGAACGACGGCGAGGATCAATACCTGTATTTGCACATCACGCGCGGCATAGCGAAGCGGGACCATCCTTTCCCCAATCCACCGGTTGCCCCCACGGTTTTCCTCATGAGCAGCCTGCTGCCAACCCCGTCGGTTTCCTTGATTGAGAATGGCACCAGCGCGGTTACAGCCCAGGACAACCGCTGGCTGCGCTGCGACATCAAAGCCATTTCTTTGCTGCCCAACGTGCTGCTGCGCCAGATCGCCGTGAATGCGGATTGCGCGGAAACGATCCTGTTGCGAAGTGTAACGGTGCATCCGCCGTTCAACATCGAACAGGCTTTTCTGACCGAAGGGGCTGCCAGCAATATCTTTCTGGTCAAAAATGGGATACTGTTAGCTCCCCCTAAGAATCACCTGATGTTGCCCGGCATCACCTATGATGTGATTTTAGAAATCGCTGCTAGCTACGACATTCCCCATCAGATACGCGAGATTGCAGCTAGCGAACTCTTCGATGCCGACGAACTTCTGCTCAGTTCTAGCACTCGCGAAGTGCAGGCAATCACACGTCTGGATGGAAAAACGGTGGGTTCAGGCCTGCCCGGGCCCATGTTTAAAAAAATTAATCAGCATTATCAAGAATTTAAACGAAATGTGATGCGAGCCCTATGAATACCACCATGCCCGTAATACCCGAATCAGAAAGCTTCGTCGAATATCCTTCTGATTTTCCTTTGAAGATATTCGGTCTGCAGCACCCGGAATTTGCCCAATCGGTACTGGATGTGGTGATGAAGCACGCGCCCGATTTCGTGCCGGCCGACATGGAAATGCGTGCCAGCAAAACCGCCAAATACATCAGCCTCACCTGCACGATACGCGCCACCTCCCGTAAACAACTCGACGCGGTGTATCAGGAGTTGGTCGATCACCCGCTTGTCAAGATGGTTTTGTGAGGAACGAGGAATGAGGATCGAGGATCGAGCGGCACAGCACAATACACTAGTGAACGATGAACAATCGCGTCCTCAGTCCTCAGTCCTCAGTCCTGTCTTTCAGCCCCTCAATCCTGCCCTTCACACGCTGGGAATGGTGGATTATCAGCCGACTTGGGACGCGATGAAGCGCTTCACGCAAGAGCGTACCGAGCATACGCGGGATGAAATCTGGCTGGTGCAGCATCCGCCGACCTTTACCCAGGGGCTGGCAGGACTGCCTGAACATCTGTTGCAAAGCACCGACATTCCGGTGGTCAAGATCGATCGCGGCGGCCAGATCACCTATCACGGCCCGGGGCAGATCGTCGCCTATTTGCTGCTCGACCTGCGCCGCTGGAAACTCAATGTGCGAGAACTGGTGACGCTGATGGAACAATCCGTGGTGGACTTGCTAGCCGAACACGGTGTAACCGCAAAGGCACGTGCCGATGCACCCGGCGTCTATGTCGACAACGCGAAAATTGCCTCCTTGGGACTTAAAATCAAACACGGCTGCTGCTACCATGGCTTAGCGCTCAACGTAGATATGAATCTCGCGCCATTCAGTTTAATCAATCCTTGCGGCTATGCCGGACTGCGCGTAACCCAATGCGTGGAACAAGGCATCACCACGGGAATAGGCGAACTTCAGGCCGAATTGGCACAAAACTTGATACACGGACTACAGAAGCACTATCAAGGAAAGCTAACACATGAGCACTCCTGACGAAGACCGATCTATCGTCATCATCGCAGGGCCAAACGGCGCAGGAAAAACCACCTTTGCGCGCACTTTTTTACCCGTTGATGCAAACTGCCTCAACTTTGTAAATGCGGACTTAATCGCTGCCGGACTATCACCTTTCGCCCCTGAACTCGCCGCTTTTAAAGCTGGCAGAATCATGCTGCAAACGATCGCTGAACATGCGCGACGCGGTGATAGTTTCTCTATCGAAACCACGCTATCAGGATTAACTTACGCGCAAATGATTCCGGTTTGGCAGTCCTCCGGTTATGCAGTAAAACTGATTTTCTTGTCTTTGCCCAATGCAGACATCGCCGTTCAACGAGTTGCGACACGCGTCGCTCAAGGCGGTCATAACATCCCGGAGACCACCATACGCAGACGTTTTACATCAGGCATCAATAACTTTTTCCGCTATAAGTTGCTGGTGAACAACTGGCAACTGTATGATAATTCCGTCACTCCAACCGTTTTACTAGAAGAAGGAGGTCTGCCGTGAAAGCGCCCATTTCAAACTCCAATGACCCCGATTTGCGAAAAGTACCGGAAGCCTTGTTACGAGCGGCTGAAAACGCGCGGCTACTGGCCGAACAAACAGGCACTCCGTTTATCACTCGTTCAGTTGTCGAGGTCACCGAAAACAAGCCAAGCGCACCGCCAACCTACACGACCCAACACTAAAAACACATGAGTGAAATAACCAACAAGCAAACCGGCGCGGCCAAAACAGCGCGCAATCCGATCAAAATCGTACCCTTGCAGGAACGGCTGCGCAAACCGGAATGGATACGCGTCAAGACGGCCAGCGGCACCGGTTA
>CAISHO010000086.1 GCA_903885165.1 uncultured Nitrosomonadales bacterium
CAGATCGACTGTTTCCTCGATCAAGCCCTGCTGTTTGACGGCACTGTCCAACACCATCAACGTCTTGAGCAAGGCCTTAAGATGACCCAACGGAAAAGCGTTCGGCCCGTCCGACATCGCCTGCGACGGATTCGGATGCGTTTCCATAAACAGACCGGAAATCCCTGCCGCCACGGCCGCGCGTGCCAGCACAGGCACAAATTCACGCTGACCGCCAGACACCGTCCCTTGCCCACCCGGCAACTGCACCGAATGCGTGGCGTCGAACACCACCGGACAACCGGTATTGCGCATCACCGCCAGAGAACGCATGTCCGAGACCAAGTTGTTATAACCGAATGACGCACCGCGCTCGCACACCATGATGTTATCTGCGCCACTGACATCGCGCGCCTTTTCGACTACATTCTGCATATCCCAGGGCGACAAGAATTGCCCCTTCTTGATATTCACCGGTTTCCCGCAACGTGCCACAGCGTGGATGAAATCAGTCTGACGACACAAAAATGCCGGGGTCTGCAACACATCCACTACGGAAGCGACAGCCGCAATTTCCTCTATGCTGTGCACATCGGTCAGTACCGGTACGCCCAGTTGCGACTTGACCTCTGCCAAAATTTTCAAACCTGCATCCAGACCAAAGCCACGGAAAGACTTACCCGAACTGCGGTTGGCCTTGTCGTACGAAGACTTGTAGATGAAGGGTAAGTTCAATTCACGGCACATTTCCTGCAAAGCGCCGGCAGTATCGATCGCCATTTGTTGCGATTCGATGACGCAAGGACCGGCAATCAGGAACAACGGCTGGTCGAGCCCGGCTTCAAAATGACAGAGTTTCATGCGGTCACCCTTAGTGTGCTTTGACGTTGTAATGCCGCTTCGACAAACGCTTTGAACAGCGGATGACCGGCACGCGGCGTGGAGGTAAATTCAGGGTGAAACTGAACACCGATAAACCACGGGTGCATAGATTTTGGCAACTCCATGATTTCAGGGAGATTTTCTGTCGGGGTACGCGCCGAAATGATAAGACCGGATTTTTCCAGTTCAGGCACATAATGATTGTTCACTTCATAGCGGTGACGATGACGCTCGTTCACATCCGATCCGTAAATACGCTGCGCCAGCGTGCCGTTCACCACCGGACAACGTTGCGAGCCTAAGCGCATGGTACCCCCCAGATCGGAGTCATTACTGCGAGTTTCGACACGTCCTTCACGATCGCACCACTCGGTAATCAACGCAACGACCGGATGTTCAGTTTCAGGATCAAGCTCAGTACTGTTCGCATCCTTCATACCCGCCACATGCCGTGCGTATTCGATGACAGCCAGTTGCATGCCGAGGCAGATACCCAGATAAGGCACATTATTTTCTCGTGCAAAACGAATCGCGGAAATTTTACCTTCCGTACCGCGCGCGCCAAAACCGCCCGGCACCAGAATAGCATCGAAGTGCTCCAATCCTTCCGTGCCCGCTGTTTCCAGCGCTTCCGAATCGATATATTCGATATTGACGCGTGTCGCCGTATGTATGCCCGCGTGACGCAAAGCTTCGATCAGCGATTTATACGATTCGGTCAGATCGACATATTTCCCGACCATACCGATAGTGATCTCATGCTGTGGATTTTCCAGCGCCGTCACCAGATTCTCCCAGACCGACAAGTCAGCAGGCGGCAAATCCAGCTTCAATTCTTCGCAGACGATACGATCCAAACCCTGCGCGTTGAGCATTTGCGGAATCATATAGATGCTCTTGGCATCCCACATCGAAATCACAGCCTCTTCGCGCACATTGGCAAACAAGGAAATTTTAGCGCGTTCATCGTCAGGAATCGGCCTGTCGGCACGACACAATAAGGCGGTTGGAAAAATACCTATTTCACGCAGTTTCTGTACGCTGTGCTGAGTGGGTTTAGTCTTCAACTCACCGGCCGTTGCGATATAAGGCACCAGAGTCAGATGCACATAGGCCACCTGATTGCGACCCATGCGCAAACCCATCTGACGCGCGGCCTCGAGAAATGGCAAGGATTCAATGTCGCCCACCGTCCCACCTATTTCAACAATCGCCACATCCACATCACCGCCAGGGTATGCCGCCGCGCCGCGTTCGACGAAAGCCTGAATCTCGTTGGTAATGTGCGGGATCACCTGTACCGTCTTGCCGAGATATTCTCCTCTGCGCTCCTTGCGGATCACGCTCTCGTAAATCTGACCGGTAGTGAAGTTGTTGGCTTTGCGCATCTTGGCGGAAATAAACCGCTCGTAATGGCCCAGATCGAGATCGGTCTCCGCACCGTCTTCGGTGACGAACACTTCGCCGTGCTGAAACGGACTCATCGTCCCGGGATCAACGTTGATGTAGGGATCGAGTTTGAGCATCGTGACTTTAAGGCCACGGGATTCAAGAATGGCCGCAAGGGATGCAGCGGCAATCCCTTTCCCTAAGGAAGAAACGACGCCGCCGGTAATAAAAATGTACTTAGTCATGCGGGTGCCCGGACATAACCATCCGCCGCATCATCATCTTTATCTCGATTTAAGAAAAAGCCCCTCACGGGTTCGGCAGCGGAATAGCTAGTGTTTTATCAAATGTTTCTCGTAAGGCGCAATGATACCGTAAAACCCCTCACTCTCAAAATCCAACCCTGCAGTTTAAATTCCAACTTTCCATTCACTCAGCGTCACCATGCAAATGACTGCACAATAAAATCAGCGCCTTCGTATCACGAGCAAAAATCTTCCCAAACCCCAAAATCATTATTAATTTCATTAAATATGATTATTAACAAATCCAACAATCCCGACGATATTTACACCTAATATCGCTTAATTTCGCGGAAAATTAATTTATTTATATAGTTTCTTCAGTATGGATTGACAAGCATGGCTAAAAAAAACTACAGTCAGCAAAATAATAAAAAACATTCAATTTTGTCCTAAACCCGAATCAGGAGAACGCATGTCCAACATCCAGTCAGCAATGCATGAAACCCGTGTTTTTAACCCTTCAGATGAGTTTGTCAAGCAAGCCAATGTATCTGGCATGGCCGCCTATCAGGCGCTGTGCAAAGAAGCCGAACAGGATTACAGCGGCTTTTGGGGACGACTGGCTCGCGAGACTATACAGTGGAAGAAGCCCTTCACCACCGTTTTGGACGAAAGCAATGCGCCGTTCTACAAGTGGTTCGAAGATGGCGAATTAAATGTTTCCTACAACTGTCTGGACAAACACCTGGCTACTCAAGGTAACAAGACAGCGATCATCTTCGAAGCGGATGGAGGACAAATCACTAAAGTCAACTATACCGAACTGCATGCGCGTGTTTGTCAATTCGCCAACGGCCTGAAATCTCGCGGCATCAAAAAGGGTGACCGCGTCGTCATCTACATGCCAATGAGCATCGAAGCGGTGGTCGCCATGCAAGCTTGCGCCCGTATCGGTGCAATTCACTCTGTTGTGTTTGGCGGTTTCTCCTCCAAGAGTTTGCATGAGCGCATCACTGATGCGAAAGCTAGCGCCGTGATCACTTCTGACGCACAAATGCGCGGCGGTCGCGTGATGGCACTCAAACCTGCAGTCGATGAAGCCCTGGCACTGGGCGGCTGCGAATGCGTACACACCGTGATCGTTTACAAGCGCGCCGCCTGCGACACAGCCTGGAATGAAGCAAACAATATCTGGTGGGATGATCTGATTGCCGGACAAAGTTCCGAATGCGAACCTGAATGGGTAGGCGCTGAACATCCTCTGTTCGTCCTTTACACCTCCGGCTCTACCGGAACACCTAAGGGCGTACAGCACTCCAGCGGCGGTTATCTGTTGGGCGCGATGATGTCGATGCAATGGGTATTCGACTACAAGGATAGCGACGTATTCTGGTGTACCGCCGACGTAGGCTGGATCACCGGCCACAGCTATGTCGCTTATGGCCCGCTGGCCATGGGTGCAACACAGGTTATCTTCGAAGGCGTACCAACCTACCCTGATGCCGGTCGCTTCTGGAAAATGATACAGGATCATAAGGTCACTACCTTCTACACGGCACCTACTGCGATTCGCTCCCTAATCAAGCTGGGTGGCGATCTGCCTGCACAATACGACTTAACCAGCCTGCGTCTGCTGGGTTCCGTGGGTGAACCAATCAATCCTGAAGCATGGATGTGGTATTACAACTCAATCGGCGGCGGACGTTGCCCTATCGTGGACACTTGGTGGCAGACTGAAACCGGCTCTCACATGATCGCACCATTGCCTGGCGCTATGCCGATCAAACCCGGCACCTGCACACTGCCACTGCCTGGCATCATGGCGACCATCGTCAATGAAGCCGGCGAAGAAGTCTCCGACCTGAACGGTGGCTTCCTGGTCATCAAGCGCCCCTTCCCGTCACAGATTCGCTCCATCTGGGGTGATCCTGAGCGTTACAAGAAGAGCTATTTCCCGGAAGAAATGAATGGCGCGTATCTGGCTGGCGACTCGGCACGCCGCGATGAAGACGGCTACTACTGGATCATGGGTCGTATCGACGATGTGCTGAATGTCTCAGGCCACCGCTTAGGCACCATGGAAATCGAATCAGCCTTAGCTGCCAACCCGCTGGTTGCAGAAGCCGCTGTTGTCGGAAAACCTCACGATATCAAGGGTGAAGCGGTTGTTGCCTTCGTGGTTCTGAAGGGCGATCATCCTAGCGATCCAGCTAAGGCGAAGGAGATTGCAGAAATGCTGCGCAACTGGGTTGCCAAGGAAATCGGTCCAATTGCCAAGCCGGATGAAATCCGTTTTGGCGAAAATCTGCCGAAGACACGTTCAGGTAAGATCATGCGTCGCCTGTTACGCGCCATCGCCAAGGGTGAAGAGATCACTCAAGACGTTTCTACTCTGGAAAATCCAGCCATTCTGGATCAGCTGAAAAACGCAGTTCGCTAAAATCAACAGGGTCGTGATCTACTCATGATCCTGCACGATAAAGCATGAAAAAGGGAGAAGAAATTCTCCCTTTTTCATGCACATTAACAAGACAGTGACCGAAAATTTCACTCGAGACGGTATAATTCCGCGTTCGGCTCGTCTAAAAATCACCCTCCCGGCAACAAACCTCATCTAATTTCGGCGCAAAAAATTGATTAATAAGATTTTTATATTTTGCATTATCGTACTTTGCAACCAGTCACACGCAGAATCCCAACTCGAACTGAGCATCGAATTGACGGACCATGACACCAGTTATTCGACCGAAAAATATCAAGCCAATATCTTGACCGCTCCCCCGAGCAGCGACGATGAAGTCACCCTGCTGAGCAATACAAATCTCGACACTGAGGTTGCCTCTAATCCGGAAAATGGCGGTATCTGGCAACGCTTACGTGGCGGCTTTACCCTTAAGGACATCAACAGTCCACTCGTTACCCGACATGAGCAATGGTATGCCAACCGCCCCGACTACGTCGCAAGGATGATGACTCGTGCCCATCGTTACTTGTATTACATCACCCGAGAAGTAGAACGTCGCGGCATGCCCGCTGAAATCGCTCTATTGCCGATGATAGAGAGCGCCTACAACCCGGCAGCCTATTCCAGCGCCAGTGCCTCAGGTATCTGGCAGCTTATACCCTCGACGGGCCGTCAATTCGGTTTACAGCAAAACTGGTGGTATGACGGCAGGCGCGACATCATCAGTGCAACGACGGGCGCGCTCGATTACCTGCAGAAGTTACACACCCAGTTTGGCGACTGGGAACTGGCACTGGCAGCATACAACTGGGGAGAAGGCTCCGTACAAAGAGCACAGGAATACAACCGTAAACGTGGCCTGAGCGTGAACTATGCCAGCCTGAGCATGCCCGACGAGACACGCAATTACCTGCCAAAATTGTTCGCCATCAAAAATATCGTCGCAAATCCGGCACGCTACGGCCTGACATTACCGAATATCAATAATCAACCTTATTTCGCGGCGGTTGCTTCAGAACAACACATCGATGCAGAACTGATCGCTCAACTGGCAGAAATTTCAAAGGAGGAATTTAACGCCTTAAACCCGGCACATACCCGCCCGGTCCTTTTACAAAAGCGCGGCGATATCATTTTACTGCCAGTCGATAAAATTGAAATCTTCCGCAGTAATCTGGATAGTTATGAAAAACCGTTGGTGAGCTGGCAATCCTATCGCGCCACAAAAGATGAAAGACTGGATAGCTTAGCGCCACGATTCGGAATTTCCCTAGAAAAACTAATATTAATCAATGGATTATCTACACAGACTCACCTAGCTACAGGAGAAACACTGCTCGTCCCGCTGAACGGCGAAATCGGTGACGCGAATAACGAAATAAATATATTCACCATGCAACCACCCCCCGTTCAAGTAATGGCTAAAACAAATATTCATTTCAAGATCAGCCCGCGCAAACGAGAAAACTACGCCAAATTAACCCGCCGTGACCATTTAAACACACACAAATCCTAAGTCTGCGGTACAGAATAAAGGGCGCAAGGCTCACTGTAATGAAAAGAGCTTTTTACGACGGCTAATCATCCTCGTCATCAGCCATTTGCCGGCGCGCACGGTGGCGGGATCTGCGGTGGTGCCGTGATAGATCTTCTCCCTATCGCCCGCTTTCAGCAATCCATCCACTGAGCGACTTTACCGAATATGTCCGGTGCGATCTATCCCCATCATGCAATCGATCGGTCCCGCATAGCCGTTGCCGGTCACTTTAAACACCACCGCCTCGACCTGTCCGGCACGGCGCGCGCGATACACGGTCACTTCACCATTTGGCCCGTTGAGCACCAGCGTATCTTTGAGCATATCGTTATCGAACTCACCGGGCAGCACCTGAGTCAGTGACTGCTGCATGTCACGGGCTTGCGCTGCCGCGATATCCACCGAGGTTGCCCGGTCCGCCAAGGCCAGCGCAGCGGTGGTAATCAGGGCCACGCCGCCTAACGATGCCGCCTGATAAAATAATTTTCAGCGCAATGCTTCGAGGTTCATCTCACGACTCCTACTTAACTGGCTCTATGGGTACACCCTTGCGATTACGCCCGTAGATACGCTGTTTCACGTAATGATCGATCATCGGGGTGGCGGCATTCATCAACATCACCGCTAACGCCACGCCTGCCGGATAGCCGCCCCCCAGGTTCGGATAATCCAAGTCAGCAGGCCGCAGCCCAAGCCAAAGATGATCTGCCCGGTCACCGTATTGGGCGAAGTCACAGGATCGCTGATAATGAAAAATG
>CAISHO010000087.1 GCA_903885165.1 uncultured Nitrosomonadales bacterium
AACCTGTCAGCATCGAGGCTTCGTCCGACAAAATATCACCAAAAATATTACCGGTCAAAATCACGTCGAATTGCTTGGGCGCACGCACCAGTTGCATCGCCGCATTGTCTACATACATGTGCGACAGTACGACTTCGGGATAATCCTTCGCAACTTCGCCCACAATCTCGCGCCACAACATGCTGGTATCCAGCACATTGGCCTTATCCACCGAGCACATCTTCTTATTGCGCTTCATGGCAATCTGAAAACCGACATGCGCGACCCTGCGGATTTCCGACTCGCTGTAGTGCATGGTATCAAAACCCTGACGCTCGCCATTTTCCAATGTGCGGATACCGCGCGGCTGGCCAAAATAAATGTCGCCGGTCAATTCGCGCAAGATCATGATATCCAGACCGGACACCAACTCGGGCTTCAAACTGGATGAATCTACCAGCTCAGGATACACCAGAGCGGGGCGTAAATTAGCAAATAAATTCAAACCCTTACGGATACGCAACAATCCTTGCTCGGGGCGCATCGGACGGGGCAGCGCATCATACTGATAGCCGCCCACCGCGCCTAACAGCACCGCATCGGACGCTAAAGCCAGCTTCTCGGTTTCAGCCGGAAACGGATCGCGCGCAGCATCATACCCTGCGCCGCCGATATGCGCATATTCCAACTCAATTTTCAGCCCGTCACTGCGCAAAGCTTCCAGTACTTTCGCAGCTTGTGCCACGATCTCAGGTCCTATGCCGTCACCCGGCAAAACTGCAATTTTCATACTCTTATCCTAAAAAATCTTTAAAAACAGTAAAGTGGGGAGTGGAGAGTAGATAGTGGGACCCCGCCTCTACTTCCTACTTCCTACTTCCTACTTCCTACTTCCTACTTCCTACTTCCTACTCACCACTTCCTACTCCCCGCTTACCATCTTACAACCAGGGTTGTGCCGCGCGGTGTTTCGCCTCGTAGGCCGAAATCGCATCGACATGCTGCAAGGTCAGTCCGATATCGTCCAGCCCGTTGAGCAGACAGTGCTTACGGAAAGCATCGACTTCAAAGGGATAAACCACGCCATCGGGCGTACTGATAGTTTGCCCTTCCAGATCGACCAACAGCTTGTAACCAATATGTGTGTCAACGGCTCGGAACAAGTCGTCCACCTGCTCTGCCGGCAGACGAATCGGCAACAAACCGTTCTTGAAGCAATTATTGAAAAAGATATCGGCAAAACTGGGCGCAATAATCACGCGAAAACCGCAATCTTCCAGCGCCCAAGGTGCGTGTTCACGCGAGGAACCACAGCCGAAATTCTCCCGCGCCAGCAATACAGAAGCAGCCTGATATCGGCGAAAATTAATAACAAAATCTTTATTAATCAATCTACTAGAATTATCCATCCCCGGCTCGCCGTGGTCCAGATAGCGCCATTCATCAAAAGCGTTGGGCCCGAAACCGGAACGCTTGATGGACTTTAAAAACTGCTTGGGGATGATTGCATCTGTATCCACGTTGGCGCGATCCAAAGGCATGACCAGACCATCGAGTTTTATAAATTTATCCATTACCGTTCAGCCGCCTTCTCGAGTTTTGCGCCGCCTTTTTGGATGTCTTTACCGAGACCTTCCATCATGTTGCAACCAGCCAACACAAACACCGCCAACAATAACATCAATGTTTTCATCATCATTCCTTTAAACGGGCATGGCAAGCATACCACCTGTGAAAATCAAATTCGCCATGCCCGCTTCCCTCTCCCCAACCCTCCCCCGCAAGCGATGGAGGGGGCAAACGAATCGCGACGCGAACTCCAAATTACTGTTTGCTGATATCGACAAAATGACCGGCAATCGCAGCCGCTGCCGCCATTTGCGGACTGACCAGGTGAGTGCGGCCGCCCTGACCTTGACGTCCTTCAAAATTCCGGTTGGAAGTCGAGGCGCAACGTTCGCCCGGTGACAGCCTATCGTCATTCATCGCCAGACACATTGAACAACCCGGATCGCGCCACTCAAAACCCGCCTCGATGAAAATCTTGTCCAGCCCTTCCAGTTCAGCCTGCGCCTTCACCAGACCGGAACCTGGCACGACCAGCGCTTGTTTCACGGTAACTTTTTTACCCAGGGCTACAGCCGCTGCCGCTCTCATATCTTCGATACGTGCATTGGTACAGGAGCCGATAAACACCTTATCAACAGCAATGTCCGTGATCGGGGTATTAGCTACTAAGCCCATGTACTGCAAAGCGCGCTCTGCGCCTTCGCGCTTGACGGGGTCCGTCATCGTGGCCGGATCCGGCACACAACCGTCCACCGCCACCACCATCTCAGGTGAAGTACCCCAAGTCACTTGAGGCTTGATTTCGGCGGCATTGAGCGTCACCACGGCGTCGAAAACCGCGCCCGCATCACTATGCAGCGTGCGCCAGTAATCAACCGCCTTGTCCCAAGTCTCACCCTGCGGTGCAAAAGGACGACCCTTGAAATAATTTACGGTCGTGTCATCCACGGCGATCATGCCCGCGCGCGCACCGGCCTCAATCGCCATATTGCACAGGGTCATGCGGCCTTCCATCGACAAACCGCGTATCGCGCTGCCGGCAAATTCAATGGCAAAACCCGTGCCGCCTGCCGTACCAATCTTACCGATCACCGCCAGCGCCACATCCTTCGCCGTCACGCCCGTGCCCAAGACACCGTCGACCAGCACCTGCATCGCGCGATTCTTCTTCATCAGCAAACATTGGGTCGCCATCACATGTTCGACTTCGGAAGTGCCGATACCAAATGCCAGGGCCGCAAATGCGCCGTGCGTACTGGTATGCGAATCACCGCACACCACGGTCATACCGGGCAGGGTTGAGCCTTGTTCAGGACCGACCACATGCACGATACCCTGACGCAGGTCATTCATTTTAAATTCGTTGACGCCAAATTCGGCGCAATTGCTATCGAGTGTTTCCACTTGCAAACGCGCAATCGGATCCGTAATTCCCTGAGCACGCCCTGTCGTGGGCACGTTGTGATCCGCTACCGCCAGAATAGACTCCGTGCGCCATAACTTGCGGCCTGCCAGTTTCAGCCCCTCAAACGCTTGCGGACTGGTCACTTCATGAACCAGATGACGGTCGATGTAAATCAACGCCGTGCCGTCATTTTCCTGACGTACCACGTGGTCATTCCAGAGTTTGTCGTAAAGGGTTTGCGTATTCATCGTATTTAGCCTGCCTGATACTCGATTTTAGAGCGCGGGATTATGCCACAACAGGCGCGGCTTGGCAGCCTGACTATGAATGGAAATATCGGCCGTGCCGCCGAAAACATACCACGCTCGTCTCATTCCTTCACTTCCGGCGTATTAAATTCCGTGTATTCTTCCCACTCGTCCAGACCGCGATTGAGGTAATAGCGATGCCGGTACTCAGCCACGGTGGTCTTTTCATTTTGTGCAACGAACGGGGTAGTCGGCAAGTCCACCACATAATCGGCAGACGTAAAGCGGTTATCGGTAAAGGGCGATTTTTCCAGCATCCGCGCCACGATGTGTGAGACAGCCAGAAAACTGGTGGGTTGATCGATAACCAGGCGATCACCCGCACGCTGCACATTGCCGCCTATCACCTTGATACCCACGGGCACCAGCGTGATAGCCGGAGTCGGAATTTCCCGCAAACCGGAAATTTGCCGCTTGTCGCCCCGCAAAGCTGCACCGTGTTCAGGGATCATCACCACCACCGCACGACGCCCAGACCGCTCCAGCGTTTGCATAAACCCTTCCATCTGATCCAAAAATCGTCCGAGGCGCACCCCGTAGGTTTTGAGAGTATTGGGCTCGGCATGCGTGCCCGGATTGTGATTTCCATCGTGCATACTGACCGTGTTATAAAACAGCGCGACACGGGGCGCAGTGAGTCTTTGTCTGACGCTCAGCCAATGATTGAGCACCGAACTATCATCATAAACCGGAGACGCATCAAATGCGTACTGGGCGATATCGACCCCGGTGAGCGGCATAGGCGGTACAGTCAGATGACCGTGGGTTTGCACCTGCCCCAGAAAATCATCGAATTTCCCGTTATGATTCATGGCAAAGTTCGGCGCAAAACCCACATTCTGTAAGCTATTCATTAAATAGCAATTTTCGGCGGTCGGCAGATACATTTTTTCATGCTGTTGTTGACCACAGGTGGCGCGCAAAATATGCACTGCCGCCGGGCCACTATAGGATGCGGCAGAATTAAATTTAGTCAACAACAGATCGAATCGCTGCCACAAAGGATGTTGTTCCAGACCGACTGCGCGCACATCGTCCCAGGACAGCGAACAAACATGAATGAAGATCACATCGAATGGGGCGGCCCCAACCGGCGGCGGCGCAAAGGTCACGGAACGTGAAGACTCCTTATCAAAGAAATCTTGCAACACCACGTCCATATCCGGCGCACCGTTCTTGCTCACATTCGACGACATCTGACCGGACGTTTTATCGGCGTCCGAAAAAAAGTGTTCAAAATTCTGAACCAGCGGGCTCTTAACGATTCCGATCACCAGCATACAGGCGATCACCAGCACCCCGGCGCGCACCCAGCGCGACAGCAGCCAATAAACAACCCAGGCCGCACACAGCCCCCCGATAACCGGCAAACTGACAAAACGCGCCAGCAACTCAATCAGATAGCTAAAACTAAATTCAGACAGCAGCGAAGCCTGTGAGATCAGGCGGCCGATAGGAGGCAGCCAGGAATCATAATAAAGCAGCGTCAACGCCACTAAACTGGTGATAATATTTTTCAGCCGCTGCCAGAATCTTGATCGGGCAGGAATCAGAATAAAGGCGGCAAACAGCAAATTGGGCAAAGCATGGAATGAGATTAGCTCACGCCAGAACAGACCTAATTTGACGATAAAGTAAAAACTCCACCTACCCAGAGTCGGTGTCGCGACAAAAGGCTCTGCATTCGTCCGCCTGTTACCTATTGGCAGATGTAAACCGGGTGGCACGTGCCTGTGCTCCGAATGCTCACTCCCCTCAAGCGGATGAACAGCGGCTTTTTTACCACGGCGAAACCGGGCGACAAAATTCACACTGAGCACTTTAATCGCCGCGAGAAAATTAGCCCACGCGTCCCGTAAAGACGGACGAACTTCGGTTTGCTCAGTGGTCGACACTTTCGTGCGCCTGTCACCAACAGGATGGGATTCCGCTTCCCGACGATGTGGCTGCAGAGGAGGAGACGGCTGATGTTGCGACTGTGGAGATGAGTGCTGCGGGGAACGATGCGAAGGAGCTGTCTCTTTTCCCTGAGTTCTCGCTACCTGATCACTCAAACCCTGCAAATAGGCGGATAAATAAGGGAGATTTTGTAAGGACAACCGGCGAGCAGAGCGTTCACGAAGTGTTTTTGAACCTTCGTTATCATCCTGCTCATACTGTGCATCCAATCGATCCACTTAAGCTTCCCCAGTTGATACAGTGAACAGTGCTAATTATATCCGTCTATCGCGACCAGAACGCTGCAACATCAGCAACAATCCTGCCAATGCCATCACAGCGCTGACGGTATACAACAGGCTCGCGCCATAGTGTTGCCAGATCGGCCCGCTTAGCAATCCGCCCAGCACTCCGCCCGCACCATAGGTCAAACTACCGAACAAAGCCTGACCTTTAGCCTGATGTCGCCCCTGAAACAACTCATGCACCACACCGACCGATGCCGCGTGATAAGCACCAAAGGTCGCCGCATGCAAGCCCTGTGCGAAAAGCAACAGCGCCAGATAATCCACGCCCCAACCTATCATCAAAAAACGCACCACAGCCAAGCTGAAACTTGCGATCAGCACGCGGGTAAATCCGTAGCGACGGGTAAGTTTTGGCATCCAAAAAAACACCGCGATTTCACAGATCACCCCTAACGCCCACAGAGCGCCCACCGCACTCTTCGCATAGCCGTGCTCCACAAGAAAGATCGAATAAAAAGTGTAGTAAGGGCCGTGTGCGGCGGACATCAGAAAACACGCGCCAAATAGAAACAGCACCTGCGGTTGCAGCATAATCTGGCGAATCGACTGATCGTCGGTGTGATGCGGCAACACAGGCGTTTCGGGCATTTGTCTGGAAAAAATCAGGATGCCCAGCTCGCAAATCAAGCCTGCCCATAACAGCCAGGCAATCGCGATATAGTCAAACGCGTAGCCTAAACCCACCACGGAGACGATAAAGCCGATCGATCCCCAGGAACGTAGTCGCCCGTACCCTGCCGTCTTGCTGCCCAGATAGCTAAGCGTGGTCGCCTCGACCAGCGGCATCGATGCACTCCAGAAAAAGCTCATCAAACCCAATACCAGCATCATTCCCCAGAAACTGGTCACAACAAACACCCCGAGATAGAAAAATGCACTGCACGCGGCAGCAAGTTGAATTACCGCGCGGCGGCGCCCGGTGTGGTCTGCCAGCCAACCCCAAAGATTGGGCGCCAACATACGCATCACGGGTTGTACCGACATCAGGATGCCGATTTCAACCGCACTGAAGTGGATGGATTGAAGATACAGACTCCAATAGGGCGCGAACAGGCCGATAAAGGCGTAGTAAAAAAAATAGAATCCGGCGATGCGCCAGTAGTAATTACGGTTCACGAAATAAGGACAATGTGCTGATCAGGTGCGCATTCTACCCGCTCTGTACCCATTCAAGTCGCGTTGCAAAGTCAGCCCGCGTTGCGTAGTATTCCAGACTGACTCGGCCTAACTTTTAAATACCCTGCACCATTTTTGAAAGACAAGAGTGCGATCGCGATTAATTTAACAAAATATACAATATAATCAACATTATAAACTATGTTTAACGACACACACAAAGTCAGCAAAAAATACCCCAAGCATCGCGACAGCTCATACCCGTTACGCGGCCATCATTAAATGCGGTTAAATTCAAATTTTATGCACCGAGTTCTGTTGCTCCTCTCACTGTTTTTTTGCACCGTGGCACAAGCTGCACCCGAGACCTGCGACGCACCTTGGCCTGCGTGGGAATCGTTTAAAAAGACCTTTATCAGCGAAGAAGGCCGTGTGATCGATCCCAACACGGACGATCTGCGCACCACCTCGGAAGGTCAGGCCTACGCCCTGTTCTTTGCTCTGGTCGCCAATGACCGACCGACTTTCGAGAAACTGTTCAACTGGTCGGAAAAAAATCTCTCCGACGGGGATATGACCACCAACTTACCCGCCTGGCTGTGGGGCAAGAACGACAATGATAACTGGGCTGTGCTCGATAGCAATTCCGCTTCCGATGCAGATCTGTGGATGGCCTACACACTGGGCGAGGCAGGCAGGCTTTGGGTCGATCGCCGCTATGTCGCGCTGTCCTCGCTGATGGCCGACCGCATCCTCTCGACTGAAACCAAAGACATTCCCAAGCTAGGCCTGGTGCTGTTGCCGGGCAAAATGGGATTTACCCCCGACGAGCATCGCGTGCGCTTAAACCCCAGCTACCTCCCCTTGCAACTGCTGCGCTGGTTTAGCGCGCACAGCAAAGATCCTCGCTGGGTGGCGCTGACCAATTCCTCGCTGCAGATCATCACCAACGCCTCGCCCAAAGGCTATGCACCCGACTGGACGCTCTACGACGATGCACAGGGTTATTTACCCGACACCGATGGTCAACAAGGCTCTTACGATGCGATCCGCGTGTATTTATGGGCCGGCATGATGAACCGCGACGACAGCGCTCGACGCGTATTGACGGACACCTTCAAACCGATGGCGCAATTTATCGCCAGCCACGGCTCGCCCCCGCAATCGATACAGGTTATCAGCGGAGTAGCTAACCATCCCGGATCGAGTGGCTTTTCTGCTGCGATGCTGCCCTTTTTACAGGCCTCAGGGTTCTACAAATCCTCTGACGAACAACTCAAACGCATAGCAGATCAGCCTATCGGTGAAGACAGCTATTACGACCAGGTGCTGGGACTATACGGCACCGGCTGGTTCAACAAGTTGTATCAATTTGATTCAAAAGGTAATTTAACTCCACGTTGGATGTCAAAATGCAAATAAATTTACGCGCCCTATCCCTCACCCTGATACTGGCAGGCATCATCTCGTCCCCTGTGTTTGCCGCTCCTGCCGCCAACGGTACTACCGAACTGTTAAACAGCGCGAAGAAGTGGGAGCAAAAGAACCGACCGGATCGGGCGAAACCCTTTTTGCTCAAAGTGCTCATGGTAGAGCCTACCTCCGAAGAGGGGTTGTTCATGCTGGGTAATCTGGAATTGCAGCATGGCAAATCCAGCGAAGCGCTACGCTACCTGACCACGCTGGAACAAAGCGCACCGAACAGCCCCCGCACCCGTGAATTGAGTAAAACCTACCACAGCAAGATGGGCGATCTGGTTGAAAAACCGGCGTCTCAACCCGCACCTGTTTTCGCCCCAATGGTCTCTCAGACCGATAGTCTAGCCAAAGAAAAACCTGCTAAACCGGGTAAAGATGAACTGGATGAGGCGCGCTTCCACGGCACCAGCAAGGCCGACTATGACAAGGCACAGGAAGAACTCTCATCGCTGTATAAGAAAACGGGCGATACACGTTACCGCCTGATCCAGCTGGAATTGCAAGTTAACCATCGCGAATCCCTCACTTCCGCCGTCACAGGCTACGAAGCACTACCCACCGTCTCAGGCATCAATACACAACGCCTGCAAAACGGCTGGCGGCACAGCTTGCGTAAACTGCCCGACAACGCCTACAAACAACAGGCCATTAAACATTTTTTAGCGGCTTATCCTAACGATCAGGAAATGATTAACCTGTTAGGCGATGTGCAAAAAAACGGCGTAGTCCGCGGCATAGTGAGCACGCAAAAACCTATCATTCTGAGTAAGAAAAAATCTTCCCGCAAATTGGCCGGCAAAAAAGCTGATAAACACCAGACCGAAGCCACCGCCGCGACCACAGATAACAAAACCAGTAAAGCCAACGATCCAGACATCATCGCGCGTACCGCCGCGCTGGACGCGCTGGAAGACGGCGATCTGGAAGTAGCCGAAAAAGGCCTGTTAGAGGTGATGAAAAACCGTCCGCAAGACCCCGAAGTCTTAGGCGGTTTGGGATATGTCAAATTAAGACAAGGCCGTAATGCCGAAGCCGAACAGTGGTTCAGCCAAGCGTCTGCCGCAGAGAAGGGTGAAAGCGCGCGCTGGAAGGGTTTAGTGATCACCGCCGGATTCTGGAAAAACATGCGTGCTGCCGGCGATCTGTTAGAAGCGAACAAACTCCCTGAAGCTGAAACCTCAGCAGGACAGGCACTGGCGCTCCAAGCCGATGAGCCCAATGCACTTGCACTACTGGGCAATATCAAGGCAGCCGAGAATGAACTGGTGGAAGCCGAACGCCTGTATCGCGCAGCGCTGGCCAAAGAAGGGTTTAACGTCTCCGCAATACGCGGCCTCACCAGCTTGCTGGTGCGTACACAACGCAATACCGAGGCAATGGAACTGATAGAACAGGTCCACAAGGATTACCCTAACGAACTCAACAAAAATCCTTCTGTGCAAGCCGGTCTGCTGCGTGAAGAAGCAGATTTATATCTGGCCGCCCACCGCCCCAGCCACGCCATACAGGCACTGGAAATGGCAGTACTCCTCGACCCTAAAGAACCCTGGGCACGTTTTTCTCTGGCTAAATTGTATGTCAGTGTCGGCTTAACCCCGCTGGGCAAGCAGATCATGCAGGAAGGCGCGGCGCTATCACCCGCCGACCCGGTCATGCACTATTCCCGCGCACTGGTGTTATTAAGTGTCGATGACTATGCGGCGGGACTCGATAGCCTGTCCAAGATTCCAAACGACGCGATGACGGATGCGATGCGCGACACGCGTAACCGTGCACAAATACAGTATTACTTCCAGCAAGCCGAAGCACAGCTGGTGGGAGGCAACCGCAAGGAAGCCATCCGCATCATGGCGATCGCCGAATCTGAGGCGCGCGGCAATTATCCGGCCACCGAACAGGTTGCCGAAGGTTGGTTCAGGTTGGGTCTACCCCGTCAGGGACTCTCGGCCATGCGCAAACTGCCTCAACCGGCACCGCTATCCACACAGATCTATTTCGCATCCTTGCTCAATCGCGCCTCTAAAGATCAGGAACTGGTCGCCTATTTGCCTACTTTGCGCATACCGGATAGCACTGACGAAGTTACGCTCAAATACAAAGCCACCATCCAGAATATCGAATTCGCCATGGCCGGCAGACAATTTGACAAGCTGATGAAGGAAGGCAAAGTTGAACAGGCCAACCAGTTTGCTGACACCATCCTTGGCAACAACCAATTGAGCAACGCCGACTATTTCCGCTATCACCGCAATTATTTCTCCCGTGCCGAATTGCCGGAAAATGCCATTCCGCTGTTAAATCAGGAAAAAGAAGAATACCCGAACGATCTGAACCTCCGCTGGGATCTGGCCTATGCTTACTATCAGGACAAACAGCTCAGCAATGCGCAAAGGGAAATACAGGAACTGTTGGCTTTGACGCGTGGCGATGACATCGATACTCGCCTGCGCATTGCCAAATTGCAGCAAAACATGGCTGACCTGCCGGGCGCACATCAGACCGTCAATGACCTGCTTAGTCATTTCCCGAACAACAGTGATGTCTTGTTACAAGCCGGCAATCTGGCCCGTGCCGATGGTCAGTACAACGAGGCGATGAATTACTATCAAAAAACCAAATCGCAGAGCATCCCAAAACCTGAAAAACCGGCTGCACCGTCCGTCACCCCAACGGACACACCAACCACCCCCGACATCCTGCTGAACCTGCTCCCGGCCAAGCCGGCGACGAACGAAGAGAGCAAGACGCTCAGGACTGAACGTATCAGCAAAACCTCGCCTATTCTGGTGAGCACCCGGGAGAGCGACAGCATTTATCGCGCAGCCCTGTCCGCCGACAACGCTACCACGACCAGCTATACAGCCGGCAACGCAGCATCCATCGCCGATCAGGAAATGAGCAGCATCGCGAAATCGCGCGCGCCATTTGTGGTTGAGGGCGGTCTGGACATCCAGATGAAGTCCGCCGGCAATGGCACCTCCACTTACAATGCGACTGAAGTCCCGCTGCTGGCGCGTTTCCCTATCGGTTATCAGGCGCGCGGCATCGTGCAAGTCGACAAGGTCGACATCGACGCTGGCTCACTGCCCGCGAACTTCACGGATGCCTCCCTCTTCGGAAAGATCCAACCCACTCAAGGTGGATTGGCTCAACCTTTAGCGCAAACCGCTTCCGGAACATCAGTCGCGTTAGGCTACGAGAATGATACCTTCAGGGCGGATATCGGCGAGGTTGGCATCGGTTTTCCCGTCAACAATGTAGTGGGTGGGGTGCGCACCGGTGGCGACATCGGTCGCATGAGTTATTCGCTCAATATCTCCCGCCGTCCTTATACCGGCTCACTGCTCTCCTATGCAGGAACTAAGGATCCGGTCACCGGCGCTGTCTGGGGGGGGGTGACCAATACCGGCATTACGCTGTACATGTCAACTACACTGAGCACGTACAACGTGGCGGCAATGGGTTCTTACGGATTGCTGCGCGGCATCAACGTATTGAACAACGACCGCCTGTTCCTGCGCACCACGATAGACACGGATGTCTACACCACCGATGATATGGCGCTGAATATAGGCTTCAACGCCAATTACATGAGTTTTTCGCAAAACGAATCCTTCTACACCTTCGGTCACGGCGGTTACTACAGCCCGCAAAGCAGCGTCAGCTTCGGCGTGCCGATCACCTTGAACGGACGCAGCAATTTGCTCTCCTATCAACTGATGGCCAGCGCCTCCTACTCATACACCCATGAGAATGCCTCACCGTATTTCCCGACCGATCCGGCGCTGCAAACTAGAGCCACTGCCGGCCCTAACTTTGCTTCCTATTACAATTCAGCCGTCTATCCTGGAGGAAACGGAGGCGGTTTCGGTTACGGTTTACGCGCGCTGGCAGAATACCGCATGACGCCCAACATCGCGCTGGGCGGACGCTTCAGCATAGACCGTTCAGCCTACTACGCCCCGAACGCCCTGTTGATGTATATGCGCTATATGTTCAAACCGGAAACAGGACCGATCAAACTCAAGCCGGATCCGGTTGTGCCTTATTCGCAATATTAACCTAACCTCTTCTAACGCTACTCCGCCCCAAAAAGGGCGGCATGATTTTTTACGTTCGCCTGAAAGTGTCTGACATCCCATCAGATTAGCCTGATTGTGAAATACTTAACAAATGCCGCATAATTCATATCCGGTATTCACTCGTGCTAATCATGCTCATTACCTGCACACAAACAAACGCTGTATCCCGCGTAGTCAATCGGTGCAGATTGACTCGCTTTCACCTCCCGTTGAACTGACTATGAGTACCTTGCAACAATCGAACGAAAAATTTGAGATGAACCGTGAGTTTCTACTCTCCGCGCTCAACTCAGCCGCGTCGAATATCGCGATCATCGATCAAGATGGGATTATCGTCGTGGTCAACCAACCCTGGCTGGCTTTTGCAACCGAAAACGGCTATAGCGCATCCGATATCGGCACCAACTATCTTGCTGTTTGCAAAAACGATTTAACAAGTGAAGGCGCCCTTCTGGCATACGACGGAATTTGCGATGTATTAGCCGGGCGTCAGAGCCGATTTCTTTTGGAATATCCCTGTCATTCGGCACATCAACAACGCTGGTTTGAAATGAGCGTCTCGCCGATGAATATGGGCGGAAAATATGGCGCGATCATCGCACACAACAACGTTACCGAACGCCATCTAATGCAGTTTAAAATAGAACTTTACGCCGCCAATCGTGAAGAGGAATCATTGAAGCTCGCGAATGCGCTTGAGAAGCTAAGACAGTTAACCACCAGTTCAGAACTCGTACGGGGGGAGGAAAGAAAACGAATCGCCTACGAATTACACGATGAATTAGGTCAACTGCTGGCCGCGTTGAGATTAAATATCGGCATGCTTAAAATGGAGTACAGCCCGCAACTACCCGAACTCGCCTCTAAAACGAATCAAATGCAAAGCATACTGGACCAAGCCTTATCCAGTATGTATGGCATCGTCGCCAATTTACGCCCCACCATTCTTGATATGGGGCTGCTCGCAGCCCTCGAATGGCTCAGCGACGATTTTAGCCGCATGCTTAAAATCCCCTGCCACCTCGATTGCAACGGCGATACACACGAGATCAACGATGTGCAATTAACGCTGATTTTTCGCATCACTCAGGAGCTGCTGACCAATGCCGCAAAGCACGCTAATGCCAGTTTGATTAATATACATATAATGATTAAAAACAATATTTTACAATTAATCGTACAGGATAATGGCATCGGTTTTGATCCAACAACTGCTCAGCAAAAATTGCAGTGTTTTGGACTGTTTGGCATACAGGAGCGTATGCTGGCACTGGACGGAAAACTAATAATCGATACGGCGCACGGCATGGGCAGTTGTGTGACATTGCAGATTCCACTGACTAAGGAATCTGAAGTTCTATGTGATTGATCCTAAAAAACTCTGTAGTCCGACTCAATGATTACAAGCACCTAGTCAAGCAGAGAATAAAATTTCAACTATTTGATTAAATTATATTTTAATGTATCCATGAACTTTTACCGAGCGTATCAAACCACCTGCGTTCAGCCTCTTTGATCGGCATCTCGATCACGCGCTCAGGAATTTCCCATACCACCAGCTTAGGTGGCGTATCGCGAAACGTTGCCCCTGCAAAATAAGCCGTCGCCGCCCCAGAAAAATCGCCACCGTCTTTGGCTAAATTCGCCAACGGCTCACCCAGTCTATGCGCCAGAAATGGCACAAAATTGCTGTTGCGCGAATAGGAGGTGCCGATCAGCGCCACGCCCGGCGTGCCCGAGTCACCGAACAGGTCGTCACTCGCCACCGCCACCGGCGCCACCTCGGTGACTTGTGCCTGCTCAAGCGCAGGTCGCAAAAATCCTGGCAGACCATCCAACCCCGCCAGATGCACCAGATCACCGGAACGCGCGGTGCGAACCGGGTTCAGGGCAACTTCTCCTGCAGGCGCAACCGTCGCCCAGCCCAGTCCCACCAGCGTTGTACCGACAGTCTTAGCGGCCGCAGACGCGCCCGTTTCATTCCAGTGCGTGTCGCTGCGGTAATAACGCTCACCCGGCGTATTCATCAGCGTTGCGGTCAAATCCAACGTAGCGATCCCTTGCCCTTTGAGCGACGCCTGCCAGTTGGTCACCCTCGACTCAAACGAGGCGGGACGATGCAAGCCGCACAGATGGCTACTCTCAACGCGTGTCTTATCAGGCACCACTACCATCAACAATTTGATCCCGCGCGCCCGCAATTGAGCATTCAGACGGACTGCCAGATCCGCCCTGAACTGCGCAGACTTCTCCCGATCGGCATGCACTTCCAGTTCATCCGCTAAAAACAACCAGTCCGAGCAACCTGCGCGCACGGAGGGGCCGTAATCCCCGGTCAGATTCCATTGTAAGCCGCGCTCGATCTGATTGAACGTGGTGCCCAACACGAAATGCGCATTGAGCAACTTGGTAAAGCGCTTGGTGGATGCACCGCTCAGTATCTTTTGCGGATCTTTGAGTTCGCGCCATTCATCCGGCGTGACCGCTTGCAACGAGATCACCGAGACCGCCAAGCCCGCCAGCAACAACAGGACAAAGGCCGCGACCGGCACCAGCATGAGTTTTTCAGGTTTTATAGCCATGGCTGAGTCCCTCAAAACTGGAAATATAAGAACGGCGGCGACTGCTGCCCCGTCAGGACGATTAGCGCATAGGCAAACGCTAACGCCGGCCAGATCGCGCGCCAGCTGCGGCTGCCGAAGATGCCCCATCCGGTCGCGGCAATGCGCGTCGCAGGATAAACAATGCAGATGATCCCGACGATAAACGAAGCGTAAATGGTCGGCCGCATAGCAAGCGAGACCGCATCGCCCATCGCGATCCCGTTAAGCCCGAACTGCCCGCCCCACATACTGAGCGCCGCATGGAAATCCGAGGCACGGAATATCGTCCAGGCCAGCATCACCACCACCAGCGTCAGCACGCGTGAGGCGAGATCGGGAATCCGGTAACCCGCATGGTTATAGGCGCGTGCCACACACAGCGCCGACCCGTGGATGATGCCCCAGATCAGATAATTCCAGCTCTCGCCGCCATGCCACAAGCCGCCGATCGCCATGGTCAGCATCAGATTGACATAGGTACGCGTCTGACCGTCGCGGTTGCCGCCCAACAACGAGATATACAAATAATCACGCAACCAGGATGACAGGGTCAAATGCCAGCGGCGCCAGAAGTCCTGTATCGACAAGGCCAGATAGGGATTATTGAAGTTGGGCTCAAACTTAAAACCTAGCATCAAGCCCAGACCGATCGCCATCAGACTGTAACCTGCGAAATCGAAATACAACTGGATAGTGTAAGCGCCGCAACCTACCCAAGCGTCGATCAGCGACGGACTGGACTCTTTAAACACCATAGCAACCAGCGGCGACAAGGGGTCGGCAATCAGCACCTTCATGGCGAAACCGATCATGAAACGACGCACGCCGGTAGCAAACTCCTCGGCCGAGAAGAAGCGTTCCTTGAGTTCTTTTTCGATGACACGGTAGCGAACGATGGGGCCTGCGATCAGATGCGGGAACATCGCGATGTACGCGCTAAAAAAAGTGAAACGGTATTGCGCCTGCACCACGCCGCGACGTACATCGACCAGATAGGAGGTCGCGTGCAGCACGGTAAAAGACAGCGCGATCGGCAAAAACACCGTCTCCCAGACAATCAACGGATGATCCGCGCTGCCGAATAAGTCGTTGAGCGATCTGACCACCACATTGGCGTATTTATACCAGGCGAGACTGGCCAGATTGACGATAATCGCCGCAGCCATAATGCGTGTCTTGTGCTTTTCCGAATCTGAACGGTCTATCAGAATTGCCGCCAGCCACGTGACGATCGTTAAAAATATAATTAAAATCAGAAACTTGGGCGTCCACCAGGCGTAGAAAAGCCAGCTGCCGAACAACAGGGTGTGGTTACGAAAACGCTGCGGAGTCAGGAAGTAAAACGCAAAAAAAACCGGCAAGAACAGCGTCAGAAACTCAAGGGACGCAAAAACCATAATAACCTCTAAATAATACCGGGGTGAGCTGACTGTGGCACCACAATCACCCGCCCGGCCTTACACAAACAGTACTAGGGCTAATTGACGTCACGCGCAAAAAACGTCTGACGGGCATTTTTCAGATTGAGCAAAAACACGCTGTAACGCTCGCCCGCCTGCAATTGAGACAAATCCACATTGCTGGTCGCAGCACCGCAGGCCACCGTCGCGGTCAATTTAACCGGATTCACTAATCGTCTTGCCACACTAAAGGGTTGCACTTTATCGAGGATGGTCGCAGCCTTAGCGCCACCCTGCATCACCGCATCCGGACACTTAGCGTCCAGATTAAACAAAGAAACAGACGATTTCATCGCGTTGAAATCCGTCGGTGTTTCCCGGATCAATTTCGTTTCCACCTGCGCACCAGTGCCGGGCAGCACCGCAATGGTGATGTACTCCCACGGCTTGCCGGTCACATCGACAGGGTCCTTTTTATCGCCGTGTTGTATGGTTGCGGACAGTTTCGTGCCTGCTTTAACCGGATAGAAACGCGACACACGCCCCTCATTCTTGGTGCTCAAGGCAATCTTCGCGGAACCTGTCGAGGACAGCACACTGATGTCCTTGTCGGTCGCGTTGACGAAGCGGACATAGGAGGATTCCTCCGCAGGCCCCGTTTCATACAATTGCGGCTCGGCGATCGCAAAGCCCGACAGACCGGTGAACAAACAAGCGAATGCGGTTAAATGTAGGCGTTTCATCATCGGTCTCAATGTTTAATTTTTTGCAAAATGTCGGAGGAAAAGATTTCCTTAGCAATCGCACTGCCCCAGGACTGATAACCCGCATCGGTAAAATGCTGACCGTCTTCCGGCAAAGTTCCCCATTCGCCGGGTTTGGACAATTTGAGCGAATTGATATAGATGCAAGGGGCGACATTTTCTGCAAGAAAATCAGACATTTCCTTCACACGCGGGAAATTCTTGCCGTTTTTGCCGCCTTCATTGCCCCACGCCGGACCTACCCAGACGCAACTCGCGCCGCTGGCCTTGATGCCGTTGGTCAACATAGACACTTCCTTGGAAATCCAGGGTCTGGGCAACACGGCGCTCTTGTAACCTGCCATGGTGTCGCCGTTGATCACGACGATCAGATCCGGATGATATTCCTTGACCAGATCCGGCAGCGGCGTGGTGGAAGCGGCCTCACCTGCGCGCAGGCGGATCGGCTTGTCATTCAGACGAAATGCCGCGCCGCAAGGCGGCTGTATAGTTCTCATCCAGTCACCGGATTGCGTGCCGCATGCGCCGAAAGAGTAGACCTTCGCGCCCTGCTGCATCAATTCATCGTGCAAACTGGTAATCAAATAACCTTTGGTCGCCATATGGCTGTCGCCGATCATCAGGACTGTCATCCCTGCAAGAAGTAAACTCATTTTTCCATCCTCTAATAGTCACTAAGCAATGCGTAAAGCATAAGCATGATTGGATAGCATGTCCAGAAAAAACACCGCTAATGCTTCGCCTTTTTCTGCGTCACACGCTTCCACAGCGTGGGCGTTTGGGGCGGCTCACTCTGGTTGTAATTGACAGCCAGCTCCACCGCAACCTGCCGCAGCAGGAGTTCCGCCTCCCGGTTGTTGCCCTGACGAACCAGCGCATCTGCACGATCTATCTGCACATGAGCCCAGGCCGTCTTTTGCAGCTTGCCCATTTCATCAATACGCGAGACTGGCGAGATTTTTTCCAGCGTAAACAACGTTTCCCGCCAGAGCCGCTGTTCAGCATAGAGCTGTGCACTGCTATACAGCGCCGCCGGCAGATCCGGACTGCCCGCCAATACGCCATCGATCAGCCCACGCGCCTTGTTAAATTCACCGGCACTCTGATAAATCTGAGCCAGATCAAGACGCGATTGCGTGCTGCCCGGATTTTTCACCAGCGCCTCTTCCAGCGCGGTTTTAGCAACATTTTGATTATATTTAGTTTTTTCAACATCAATAGAAGGCGTCTGCACCGCATTGCGCGCCACGATTGCACGACGCGGCTCCAGTGTTTGTAGTTTCTGCCTTAACTGACTCGCCAGATCCGACCTTCCCCGCGCTTCCCAGTATTGCGCGCCGTCATCGAGTTCCTGACTGGTAGGCTTAGGCAATTCCGAGCCGGCCTGATCGCTCTCTCCGGCAGTAGTCCGCGTCACACTACGGACACGCTCGGCGACAGGAGCCGCAACTGGGGCAGCAACAGCGCGCATCGGTGCGACAGGACGAACGACAGGGGTAACAATCGGACGCACCGGACTATCCAGTTTAGGTTCCGTTATTTGATTTTGTACCTTAGCCGATAAATCAGTTCGGCCGCGTGCAGCCCAATATTCCGCCCGCTCATCCAATTCCTGCTTACTTGGATTTGCGCTGACAAAACCGATTCCATTTTCTACGCTGTCCGACTGACTGTTAGTCATGTTTTTTTTTAGCGAACGCTCATTCGCTGCACGTTTCACATCACGGCTCACCGGCTCAGCCGGTTTTTTCGCATCCTGCATCACAGGTTTAGCCGTTTGCGCTACCAGATCACTGCGCCCATGCGCATCCCAATAACGGTTACGCTCATCCAGATCCGTTTTAGCCTGTATTACACCCGGCTCAGTTGCCGCCGAAGCGTCGCGATAAATTTTATCCGACTTTGAGGTCCCACTCACATGAGCGGCAGCTTTAACAGGAGACACCGGTGTTTTCACGGGAATTGGCAGGACTACTGGTGCAGATGCAAGAACTGGTGCTGGTGCTGATATTGGTGCTAACTCTGAAGTTGGCACAGGAACTAACCTTGGTACGGCAACGTGAGTTGCTGCCGTTACAGGAGCTGATACCTGCACTGGTGCCGAAATTTCCTTGCGTAACGGCTCATCCGTCTTAACCGGTACAGGCTTAATCTCAGGCAAAACGGATTTCGGGGCAATCTCGATAACGGGTTTCTGCACCACCGGAGCTTCAGCTTTCAGCACTTCGCGAGTAAGCACTTTGGCGGGTGGCACAGCAACGGCCATCACCGCCTCATTTCCTGGTTGCAGCGCCTTGATTTGATCGCGCACCTTAGCCGCCAAATCGCTGCGCCCGCGACGCTGCCAATATTGCTCGCGGTCTTGCAACTCCTGACTCGTCGGTTTGGTATTGACCCGCAGCGGCCCACCAGTTTTCTCGACCGGACTCGTTTCCAGTCTGGGTTGCTCTGTACGGCTCACCTCAACAAGCTGTACGGGCTGAATAGTTTTAACGGCTGATGCCGGCTCAACCGGTTGTTTCAACTGAACTGACTCAACCGCTTGTGTCGCTGAAGTCGCCTTAACCACTACTTTTTCTTGAATAATCTGAGTTGAGTTAACAGCTGCTGAAATTGTTGATGCAACGGGTGCTGAGGCAGGGCTCAAAAAAGCTTGAATTTGCTCGGCTTCACCCTGTATTGATTTGCTCTCCGATTCAGGCTTGACTGTCTCGGCTTTAACAGTCTGCGGTTCAACAGCCTTAACATCTTCGCTAGCCGCTTTCTTATCCATACTAGCCGAGGAAAAAGGTTCATCCTGCGCCGGAACAAAATTCTCGGTACTGATGGTTTTACCGTGCACTTTCACGGATGATTTAGCAGAAGATGCATCCGCCCAAAGCGGATAAGCGGAGAGTACCGCCAGCCAGATTATTTTTTTGCTGAACATGATGAATTCCACTGTACGACAAGTTGCCCTTGTGAGGAAAAACTAAAGTAATGTGCCAACCAACCTTGACCGAACAGGGTAAGCACCTGATCATAATAACGTGGATCCTGACCAATCAGCCCATCGAACTGATAAGCGATCATCCGCTCACTTTGCAAATGCAGCGCACGCTTATTGTCCATGGTAGCGAAATAGGGAAGCAAGGCAGCAGAAAAACCCGGCGGACTCACGCCGGACACTTGACCTGTTCTCGCCTCCACGCTCAACGGAGGGGTAATTTCATAACGAGGGATCCACTGGTTCATCCCGTAGAGCACCTTTTTGAGTCGCATCGCCATGGGATCATGCCTATCCAGCATACCCCACCACAAGTACACGCGTATCGCATCGTGCGTACCTGCATCACCAGACTTTAGGTCAGGCATAAAACCTGTTCCCGGCACATAGCCCTGCCAATCCGGCACGTAACCGTGAGGTGCCGCCGCCTTGATCAACGCAAAACTATTCTCAATGATTTCATCCCATCTCGCGTTCGAATCTGTTTTGGCAAACACCCGAAATAGTTGCACAGGATAATAACTGGGATTAAAACGAGCCCCGCTCTCAGCCAGATCAAATCCGCTTACGGCAGGTATCAGCATCATCCCTAAGCCAGAAAAATTGCGGACTAAGTGCAGCCGTATATTCGCCAGCAACAAATTGCCTTGCGCCGTATAACGCGGCTCATGCCACAAGCGCCCGGCTTCCAGCAAAGTATAAGCTAACCAGGTATCAGCATCCGAAGCTGAATTCTGATCCGCCACCCCCCAAGTTCCATCCGCACGCTTGCCCCACTGCCAGGCCGGCAGACGAGCGCTTAAATCCCCGCCGGCCAGATTATCGCGCGTCCAGCCCAGTATCCGCTCAAAAGCATTTTTATCGTTTGCGACCAATGAAAAGAACAAAGTATAAGCCTGCCCCTCCGATGTGCTGTAATGCTGCTCGCTCTCATCGGCCATAACCCGGCCGTCAGCCTGAATAAAGCGTTGCTCGAAATCCCTCCACATCGGCCAGTCGGCACAGGGGACAGCGTATGCCCA
>CAISHO010000088.1 GCA_903885165.1 uncultured Nitrosomonadales bacterium
ATTGATGGACGCAGCCTTTCCGGAACCCGCCGGCCTCCTGGCTATTATTGGGTTGAACCGAGGACAGGTGGAGGAGGTGGCTCATCGTCATGGGCTGCACTTGTCCATCGTTAACGGACAGAATCATATGGTTTTAGGCGGTTCCAAGGCGGCTCTGGCGGAGGCCGAAGTTAGCGCCTTAGCACTGGGTGCCACCCGCACCGTGGTTTTGGCGGTGAGCACGCCGTCCCACACGCCCCTGCTGGCTGAGGCCGGCGCCGGGTTTCGTCAGATCCTAGCCAATCAGAATCTGGGAGGGCGCCTGGCTTTTCCGGTGCTGAGCGCCGTGGATGGTCGCGCCGCATATACTCCATCCGCCGCTCTGGCGGCGCTTTCCCGGCAGATCGATACGACCCTCGACTGGGCCGCTTGCCTCGAAAATTTGCTGGAAATGCAGCCCGATCGGGTGCTGGAAATAGGTCCGGGGAATGCCTTGGCACGTATGCTGGAGGAACGCGCCCCCGGTTTACCGGTACGTGCCACAGGAGATTTTCGCAGTGTTGAAGGCATACACAATTGGCTAACTTAATTTTTGGGCTGTTAATATCAGAATATTTTCGACTGACAGCTCAGCCCGAAGGATGTCCCGATGTTGGCTAGAGTTGAAGGTAATTACTTCGTATTAGCTTGTATTTAAATGATTAATAACATAAATATTATTAGAGGAATAAAATGAATAAGAAAAATATCGCAGTATTGGGTTTGGGCATCATCGGAAGCACATGGGCGAAAAACCTGATGGAAGATGGCCATAATGTGCGATGCTGGAATCGGACAGCAAAAGATTTTCCAAATTTTTATGCGTCGATCGAAGAGGCCGTGGATCAGGCTGAAGTGATCTTTATCGTCGTCACTGACCCGCCAGCGGTGCAGCTCGTCCTGGATCAAATAAAGCACAAGCTGGGCAAAGGACAGTTGGTCATTCAATCGAGTACCATCTCAGAAAAATGGACGCGCATCTTTGCAGAACAGGTTCAGGAAACGGGAGCATGGTTTCTGGAGGCGCCCTTTACCGGGAGCAAAATCGCTGCCGAGCAGCGCAAGACGGTATATTATTTAGGCGGCGATGCTGAACTTGTTGAAAAGGCACGGCCTATACTTGAGCCACTATCGACTGCCATCATTCATATTGGTGCACTTGGCTCTGCCTCTACATTGAAACTTGCCATGAACATTAATATCGCCGGCGTAGGTCAAATCCTGTGTGAAAGCCTTGCCTTGTGTCGTAAGGCGGGAATTTCAGATGATCTCTATTTCAGTGCATTGGAACGCAATGTCTCGCATTCCGGTCTCGCCGATCTTAAAAAGGTTAAATTACGCCAGCACGATTACAGCCCGCAATTTTCAATGAAAAATATGGCGAAGGACCTCCGGCTTGCACTGGAAACGGCTGAAGACCTTGCACTGACACTCGAACAAACCGAGCATCTCAATGATACCTATGATCAGGGGATGGCGAAAGGTTGGTCTGATGATGACTTTATCGGACTGATGCGACTGTTGGACTAACTTGCGTCAATTTTTAAAAATCGGTTGTCCGCAACACTGATAGTAAGCGCATCGCGCTTAGCAAGAATTGATGCAATCGAATCGTCAAATTATTACTAACATGGAGAAAATCAACATGATTAAAAGCAAAGCCTATGCGGCACAAAGTGCAACAAGTCCTCTGGCACCTTTTGAAATTGACCGCCGTGCACTTAACGCTGACGATGTACAGATTGAAATCTTATATTGTGGCGTTTGCCATTCTGACTTGCATACTGCACGTAACGAGTGGAAAAGCACGACCTATCCTTCCGTGCCGGGCCACGAAATCGTGGGTCGTATCGTCGCTGTAGGCGACAAAGTAGAAGCTTTCAAGGTGGGTGATCTGGCCGGCGTGGGCTGCATGGTCGATAGTTGCGGGGATTGCCATCCTTGTCATGAAGGCGAAGAGCAATATTGCGAGCAGGGTTTCACTGGCACCTACAACGGGCCGATGTTCGGCGGCGAAAATACCTTTGGCGGATATTCCCAGAGTATCGTCGTGAAAGCGTCCTTTGTGCTGAATATTAACCATGACGAAAAGGATTTGGCGAGCGTAGCCCCGTTGCTTTGTGCCGGGATCACCACTTATTCACCGCTGCGTCACTGGGGAGCGGGGCCGGGCAAAAAGGTCGGGATAGTCGGTCTGGGCGGCTTAGGTCACATGGGGGTCAAAATCGCCCGCGCAATGGGTGCCCATGTTGTACTGTTTACCACTTCACCCGGCAAGGCTGAGGATGGCAAGCGACTGGGCGCACACGAAGTCTGTATTTCCACCGATGTCGAACAAATGGCAAGCTACGCCAACCAGCTCGACTTTATCCTGAATACGGTCGCCGCCCCCCACAATCTGGATGCCTATCTGCAACTCCTCAAGCTCGATGGCACGATGACGCTGGTCGGTGCGCCAGCGGAACCACATCCATCACCGGCCGTATTCAACCTGATCTTGAAGCGCCGCCAACTGGCGGGTTCGTTAATTGGCGGCATACACGAAACGCAGGAGATGCTCGATTTTTGTGCCCGGCATGGCCTTGTTTCGGATATCGAACTGATTGATATGAATTACGTCAATACGGCCTATGAACGCATGCTCAAGAGCGATGTGAAATACCGCTTCGTCATAGACATGAGTACCCTCTAATGAACGAATTCACGCTCAGCAAGAATCATCTGAAGGCGCTATTTGAACCCATCCAGGTAGGCGACCTGACGCTTCCCAACCGTATCGTGATGGCTCCTTTGACACGCTGCCGCACCAGTGAGGAGCGTGTGCCCAATGCCTTGATGGCAAAGTACTATGCCCAAAGGGCGGGCGCGGGCTTGATCATTAGCGAGGCGACATCCGTGACACCTCAAGGTGTCGGCTACCCGGATACACCAGGGATCTGGTCGGATGAACAGGTCGCGGGCTGGATAAAGATCACCGATGCCGTGCATGCTGCCGGAGGCCGCATTTTTCTGCAACTCTGGCATGTTGGCAGGATTTCCCATCCGAATTACCTTAACGGTGAACTGCCTGTTGCACCCAGCGCCATTGCCGCACTAGGACATGTCAGTCTGCTGCGGCCACAGCAGGAATATGTGATCCCGCGTGCGCTTACTCTTTCTGAGATTCCGGGTATCGTCGAGGCTTATCGAAAAGGGGCTGAGAATGCCAAACTAGCCGGATTCGACGGCGTCGAAGTTCATGGTGCCAACGGCTACCTGCTGGATCAGTTCCTGCAGGACAGCACTAATACACGCACGGATATTTATGGCGGCTCCATTGAAAATCGTGCGCGGTTGATGTTGGAAGTAACGGACGCGGTAATTTCAGTTTGGGGCGCGGGCCGTGTCGGGATACATCTTGCCCCCCGAGGCGATGCGCATACCATGGGGGATTCCGATCCTGCCGGCACCTTCGGCTATGTGGCGGAACAACTGGGAAAACGCGGCATCGCCTTTATCTTCACACGGGAATCCCTGGGGGAGAACCGCATCAGCCCTGAGCTAAAAAGGCGTTTCGGTGGCGTTCTTATCGCCAACGAGGGATTCGATTCGAATACAGCCGGGCAGGTTATCGAATCCGGAGAAGCGGATGCCGTCTCTTTCGGCAAGCTGTTTATCTCAAATCCTGATCTACCTCACCGTCTGCAAATAAACGCCCCGCTGAATCCATTCGACCAGGAAACTTTCTATGGCTACGGCCTACAGGATCCGCAACTGGGCTATACAGATTATACGGCGCTGGACCGTTGAGTAAGACTGGCGTTTTCTAATGTTCGTTATCCGGCTGCGAAATATCCGGACGTATTCAATGAAAGTCAATTTAAGGGGAGTTTAATGGGATCAATGATTAATTATAAAAGACCGGATGGACAGACCGTCAATGCGTATCTTGCTAAACCAAAGGCGATTGAAAATGCGCCGGCCATTGTCGTGATTCAGGAATGGTGGGGCTTGAATGAGCAAATCAAAGCAGTTGCTGATAGATTGGCCGATGCAGGTTACCAGGCTTTAGTGCCTGATTTATATCGTGGAAAATTGGCACTGGAAGAAAATGAGGCCAATCATTTAATGAATGGACTCGATTTTGGTGATGCTGCCGGTCAGGATATTCGTGGTGCAGTTCAATACCTGAAGGCGCAGGGAAGTCCAAAGGTCGGCGTCACCGGATTTTGTATGGGCGGGGCGTTAACCCTGCTTTCCAGTGTTTTTGTGCCCGAGTTGGATGCTACGGTCATCTGGTACGGTTATCCACCCTTGGAATATGTGGATGCCATGAAGATTAGCGCGCCCATCATGGGGCACTGGGCTATTCAGGACGATGTCTTTGCGATAGCTGGCGTTGATGAGTTAGAAAAGAAGTTATCAGCCTTTTCAGTCCTTTTTGAATTTTTTCGTTATGACGCAAAGCATGCCTTTGCCAATGAAGAAGCCGATTCAAAAAACCTCGCTTATTTAAAGCATGATGCAAAAGCGGCAGAACTTGCGTGGACAAGAACCATGGCCTTCTTCAAAAATCACCTTTAAGTTGAATGGAAGTAAAAAAATAAGGATTGTTGGGTGAATTGATAGAACTATCCCAATTTTTGTTTTTTGCGCAGTCGTGTAAGGCAATAATTACATCAGCCATGTTTAAAAAAATTCGTACGCCTTTTTGGGGGCGGCGAATGATATTTGAGCCTTGGCCTCCTGCCCATATTTCGATATTAGCAGGTAAAATATGCCGTAAATGCGTAAGAACCGGCCTTACGCGCCGTGCTGAATAGGCAAAGCTGAAGGAGAGTGCAATGGCATCGGCGTGGCATGAGATAGATGTTTTTTATTTGATATTATTGCATCAACGCGCCGTGCTGAAATGTAATGTTTCGTCCAATAACTCTCTTTTAAATTCGATACGACAACGCTACCGCTCCGGTTGCTGGACGCGTGGATAAACTGGTTATTACCCAGATAAATTCCGACATGGGAAACCGTCTTTTGTAACAGATAAAAGAAGACAAGATCGCCCGGTTTTAGCTCATCCAGTGCTACAGGAGTCCCGACCTGACTGATACTGCCTGAATGATGGGGCAGGGAGACTCCTTCCGCACGGTCAAATACATAGCGCACAAATCCGCTGCAATCGAACCCGGTACCGGGAGAAGTTCCGCCGCTACGGTAAGGTACACCTTCATAATTTCGAGCATAGTCCAGTAGATTTTGAATACTGTCTTGGGTTGAGCTGGACTGTGTCAGACTGCTCTTGACGGGTTCTGATGCCTGAATTTTTTCAGCATGAACAATACCTGTGAGTAAAAACGCGCCAGTCGCCATCACGGTATGAATGGCCGAACGTGTTCTGTTGTACGCAGGCCGGATGTCTGATGGTGTTTGCTTTATGTGTGGGGTATAACGCATGAACTAAAACAACATGAAATAATGTGCTGGCATCTTAGAGAACGTTCGTTCTGTTGTCAATTTTAATTCATCCCCCATTCTGAAGACGGGAGATAGTAATGAGGGTTCTGTTGATGGATGGTTAGTCGTTCTGGCTGTATTTGACAAATACACCCTAAGGGGGATAATCGCCGCATGAAAAATCTCACCCCTGTTTGATTAACAGCTTGAAGATCACTCAACCTTTATATTCCGGTTATCTGTTGCATCTAGTCCAAATTATCTAAGCCGTTATGCTAATCAATTGTGTTGCCTACCAGAACGGCGTTAAGCTGACCGACCTGCCCGTTGAAGAAATCAGCGACTATCTCGAACACCCCGATTGCTTTGTCTGGGTTGCGCTCAAAGACACCACTGACGATGAACTTGCACAAATGCAGGAGGAGTTCGGCCTACACGATCTGGCAGTTGAAGATGCGCGCCACGGTCATCAGCGCCCTAAGATTGAAGAATATGGCGACATCTTATTCGTGGTGATGCATGTCGTAGAGCCTAACGGTGGCGAATTGTCGGTCGGTGAAATTTGCGTCTTTGTCGGGAAAAATTTTGTCTTATCGGTGCGCAACCGCAGTCGGCTAGATTTTTTAGGGGTGCGCGAACGCTGCCAGCGCGAGCCGCAATTGCTGCGGCTAGGTTCAGGATTTGTGCTGTATGCCTTGATGGACGCGGTGGTGGATCGATATTTTCCGGTAATCGAAAAGCTCGAATCCCAACTGGAGGCGATCGAGGAACATCTGTTCGACAAAAATGCCGCTTTGATCAATGTCGAAAAACTCTATGAAATCAAACGTCGGCTGCTGGTTTTAAAGCACGCGGTGACACCGTTGATGGATGCCACGACCAGGCTGTATGGCGGTCGCGTCCCTGCTGTTTGCGCCGGTTCGCAGGAATATTTTCGCGATGTGTACGACCATCTGATACGCATCAACTCGACCATAGAAACCATGCGGGACACGATCACCACCGCCATACTGGTGAGTCAGTCAGCCGTGTCGATCGAGCAGAATGAAGTCAACAAGCAGTTGGCGGCGTGGGCGGGGATCTTCGCGGTTGCCACTGCGTTTGCCGGTATCTGGGGTATGAATTTTCACAATATGCCGGAACTGTCGTTCGACTATGGTTACCCGATGGCACTTGCCGTGATCTTTATCACCTGTGGATACTTATATTACCGTTTCAAACGTGCGGGCTGGTTGTAGTTAATTGAATTGAGGGGTTTTTATGTGTACTACCTGTGGTTGTGGCGGTGGTCAGACTTTGATCGGCGGGCATGCGCTCAAGGCTACGCGTAAAGCGGGCGGTGCGCTGCGATTTAAGGCACATGAGGTGAGCGGGGTGAATTCCGCTGAGACATCCCCACCTGAGGTAAGCACAGAAATTAGTCACGAAACTACCCAGACCCGCATGGTGAAGATCGAACGCGACATACTGGCGCGCAATAACGATCATGCACAGGACAATCGTCGCCAGTTGGCAGAACAGGGAATATTTGCACTCAATCTGGTATCGAGTCCGGGTTCGGGTAAAACTACCTTGCTGGTGAAAACCATTGCGGCGTTAGGTGGTGCAATACCGCTCGCGGTGATTGAAGGCGATCAGCAAACCGAAAATGATGCCGCGCGCATACGGGAGGCCGGTGCGCCCGCGATTCAGATCAATACCGGCAAAGGCTGTCATCTGGATGCACAGATGGTTGGACAGGCGATAGAGCGTCTGAATTTGCCGGACGACAGTCTGCTGTTGATCGAGAATGTCGGCAATCTGGTGTGCCCGGCGAGTTTCGATCTGGGTGAGGCGCACAAGGTGGTGATTCTGTCGGTGACCGAAGGTGAAGACAAGCCGCTCAAGTATCCCGACATGTTCCGCGCCGCCGACCTGATGCTGCTCAATAAGTGCGATCTGCTGCCTTATCTGGAATTTGATGCGAATCTGGCCATCGAGTATGCGCATCGCGTTAACCCGGCTTTAAAGGTAATCCGTATCTCGGCCACCAGTGGCGTGGGCATGGATGAATGGCTGGCGTGGATAGCGGCGGGTTGTAAAAACGCCGCTGCGCGCAATGATGTTTTGTAACTAATTGAATATCCAATTAAAAATCAGCGGACCGTGTGTATTGGCTTGTGGTGCATGGCTGAAAAACACGGTCTGCGTCACTGAAGGCAATCAGGTGCGCATCTCGCCACTGATCGGTGATCTGGATTCGCTTGAAGCGCGTCTGAAACTAGATGAGGCGGTGGCGTTGCTGTGCGAGAATCTCCCCGTTGAACTGGTCGTACATGATCTGCATCCGGATTTTTACAGCACGCAGTTTGCCCTGGATTTTGCCGCACAGCACAGTTTACCAACCCTCGCCGTGCAACACCATCACGCGCATATCGCTGCTATCTGCGCCGAACATCACATTACAGAACCTGTGCTGGGACTGGCGCTCGATGGCGTCGGACTAGGGACGGATAACACGCCGTGGGGCGGCGAGCTGCTCCTCGTGTCGGGGGCTGATTTTCAACGACTGGGGCATCTGGTGTATTTGCCTATGCCGGGCGGTGACCGCGCCGCTCAGGAGCCGTGGCGGATGGCGGCGGCGGTGTTGTTTCAACTGGGACGCGGCGATGAAATCGCAACACGATTTTGCAAGCAAGCGGGCGCGGCGACCGTCACCGCCATGTTGCAGCGCGGTTTAAATTGTCCTGCAACCTCCAGCATGGGGCGATTGTTCGATGCCGCAGCCGGTTTGCTGGGCGTGAGTGAAATTCAAACTTTTGAGGCGCAGGCGGCGATCGCCTTGCAGACATTAGCAGAGCAGCACGGGCAGGTTGCGCCTATGCAAGATGGTTGGCATATCCTTGAAAGCGGCGTGCTGGATTTTGCGCCGCTGCTAGGTCTGCTGGCCGATTGTCGCGAGGCAGCTTACGGTGCCGCACTGTTTCACGCCACCGTGGCGGCGGGACTCGCCGACTGGGTGGTGCGTGCTGCTGGTGCGCAAAACATCGGCCGTATCGCCTTGGGCGGCGGCTGTTTTCACAATGGAATACTGTTATCCGCCTTGGTGGATCATCTGGAAAAATCAGGGTTGCAAGTATTAACGGCTCAGTTAATGCAGCCCAACGACAGCGCAATTTCGCTGGGTCAGGCCTGGGTCGGCATACAATCTATAAACAATAAATATAAAAATATTCAATAAGATATATTATTTTGTTAATTTAACTTATAAAGGTTATCTCATGTGTCTCGCCATACCCGTACGCGTCGAACAGCTCACCCCGGGTGACAATGCCATCGTCAATCTGGGCGGCGTGAGAAAGGAAATCTCGCTGAGTCTGGTGGAGGATGTTGCTGTGGGCGACTATGTGATTCTGCATGTAGGCTACGCGCTGCAAAAGCTGGATGTCGATGAGGCCGAACAGACGCTGGCCCTGTTTGCCGAATTGAATGCACACACCGATGCCCAATTGGCGGACGGATCGCTGGCATGAAATACGTCGATGAATTTCGCGATGGTGAATTGGCGAAAAACATCGCCGCGCATATCGCCCGTGAAGCCGAACCGCAAAAAATCTATCGCTTGATGGAATTCTGCGGCGGTCACACTCATGCGATTTCGCGTTACGGTCTGGCCGATTTATTGCCGGCTAACGTGCGCTTGATACATGGCCCCGGTTGTCCGGTTTGCGTGTTGCCGGTGGGACGTGTCGATCAGGCGATAAGGTTGGCGACTGAGCAGGGCGTGATTCTGTGCACCTACGCCGACACCATGCGGGTTCCTGCCTCCGACAAGCTCACGCTGATGCGCGCCAAGGCGGCGGGGGCGGATGTGCGGATGATCTATTCGACGCAGGACGCCTTGAAAATCGCAAGGGACAATCCGGCGCGCGAAGTGGTGTTTCTGGCCATCGGTTTTGAAACCACCACGCCGCCGACAGCGGTCGCCGTGAAACAGGTGCAAACTGAGAGCATCAACAATTTCAGTATTCTGTGCAACCATGTGTTGACGCCGGCTGCGATGCACGCAATTTTAGCCGTGGCAGGCGGCGTGGCGCTGGACGGGTTTATCGGTCCGGCTCATGTCTCGACCGTCATCGGCAGCGAACCCTATGAGGTGTTTGCCCGCGATTATGCCAAACCGGTGGTAATAGCGGGCTTCGAGCCGCTGGACGTCTTGCAGGCCATATTGATGCTGATCCGCCAGATCAATCAGGGGAGAGCTGCCGTTGAAAACGAGTTTACCCGCGCCGTGTCGCGCTCAGGCAATCTAAAAGCGCAGGCGCTGGTATCAGAAGTATTTGAATTAAGAGAGTTTTTTGAGTGGCGCGGTTTAGGAACGCTGCCCTTGAGTGCGTTGAAACTGCGTGCTGAGTTTGCCGCTTTCGATGCCGAGTTGAAATTTAATTGCGAGTATGTGGCCGTACCAGATCACAAGGCCTGCGAATGTGCGGCTATCCTGAGGGGCGAAAAAATGCCGCAGCAGTGCAAAATTTTCGGCACGGTCTGTACGCCTGAGAATCCGGTCGGTTCCTGCATGGTGTCGAGCGAGGGTGCCTGTGCGGCGCATTATTCCTTTGGGCGGTTTCGGGAGACAAAAGTATGAGCTACACCAGAGCTTTGGATTTCAAACACGGTCGTATCGAGATGTCGCACGGTTCAGGCGGACGCGCCATGGCGCACCTAATCAGCGGTTTGTTCGCCAGCGCTTTCGACAATCCCTATCTGTCACAGGGCAACGATGGCGCGGTGTTGCCGCAACCTTCAGGTCGTCTGGTAATGTCGACCGACAGTCACGTGGTCTCACCATTGTTCTTCGCAGGCGGCGATATCGGCTGTCTCTCGGTGCACGGCACCATCAACGATGTGGCGATGATGGGCGCGGTGCCGCTCTACCTGTCTGCCGCCTTCATCCTAGAA
>CAISHO010000089.1 GCA_903885165.1 uncultured Nitrosomonadales bacterium
CATGACTGCCTCCATTCATCCACCATTTTCCAAAAATCACCCAATAGCACCGGCATCGTAGAAAAGCTGTAGGGCAACTCGACTCCGTCTAAGTGGTAGTGGTCACCCTTACCAGCCTCATTATCAAATCGCAGTACGCACACACCTTCAACCACCAGCGACAGACTGTATTTGAAAGAATGCGCACTGCCGCGAACAGTGATAGGCACAAGCAGCACGCGCAACTCGGCGAAGCCATTCTCGCCCCCTTAATTCGTTCATCAACCAATACTTGCGTTTTCATGTTGTAGATAATGCCAACACGTTGCGATGCTGTCAACCCAAAACAAATTCATCGCTACAAAAAACAAATCGCACAAATTATTTTGAGGTGGTATCACATGTACGTATTAGAGCCTGATGTGGCACAAGTAGTAGTTGCGGTTTTATCACGCGCATGATGATGTTTTAATGCAGCTAAACCTGCTGGAATTGGCGGATGGTAAATCAGATAGGCAATAAAAAACGGGAGCCTGAGCCCCCGTCTTTGTGCTGCGAAAAACCTGCTGCCGATTAACGGCGCACTGCCAGCTTTTCTTTGATACGTGCTGACTTACCTGAACGCTCACGCAAGTAGTACAGCTTGGCACGGCGAACTGCACCGCGACGCTTAACTTCAATGCCTGCGATCACAGGTGAGTAAGTCTGGAAAGTACGCTCGATACCTTCACCGGCTGACATCTTACGTACGATGAAGCCAGAGTTCAGACCGCGATTGCGCTTAGCGATCACGACACCTTCGAAAGCCTGAACGCGCTTGCGTTCGCCTTCGACTACGTTCACGCTGACGATGACTGTGTCGCCTGGCGCAAATGAAGGGATAACTTTACCCAAACGGGCGATTTCTTCTTGTTCCAAAATTTCGATCAAATTCACTTTTACTACTCCTTAGTTTTCGGATCTTGTTCCTTCTGAAACTCAGCCAGAAGACGAGCATCCTCTTTTGTCAAATCACGACGAGCGAATAAATCCGGCCGTCGCAACCACGTTCTGCCCAACGACTGGGAAAGCCGCCAACGCTGTATCACGGCATGATTGCCGGACAACAGCACCGGGGGCACGGCTTCACCATTAAACACTTCCGGGCGGGTGTAGTGAGGGCAATCGAGCAAGCCCTGCACAAACGAATCCTGCTCCGCTGAGTCGGCATCACCCAGTACACCGGGCAACTGCCGCACCAGAGAATCCATCAGCACCATCGCCGCTAATTCGCCACCGGACAACACATAGTCGCCGATGGAAATTTCTTCATCCACCAACTGGCGGATTAAACGTTCGTCGATGCCTTCGTAACGTCCGGTCAAAAGGATCAATCCTTCTGACGCATTCGCGACAATTTCCTTCACGACCGCATGGGTGAGCAAACGGCCTTGCGGCGACAAATACACCACGCGACTCTTCTCAACGCCACTGGCCTTTTGTCGCTGTTTCGCCGCATTGATCGCAGCGGCCAGCGGTTCGGCCAGCATCACCATGCCGGGACCACCGCCATAAGGGCGATCATCTACCGTGCGGTGATTGTCAGTCGTGAAATCACGCGGATTCCACGTCTTGAGCACATAGCGCCCCTGTTCTGCCGCACGACGCGTGATACCGCATTGCGTCAGCGCATCGAACATCTCGGGAAACAGCGTGATGACGTCGAATATCACAACAGGTAATCTGCCGACCAGTCCACACGAATCACACGACCCTGCACATCAACATGCCGAATCACATCTTTGAGGAACGGAATTAACACATCGGGTCCTGCTGAGCCACGCACGATCAGCACGTCATTCGCACCGGTTTCCAGCAACTCAACTACGGTGCCGAAGTTAACTTCAGCCTCGTTGATCACCGTCATGCCGATCAGATCGGCCCAGTAGTATTCGCCCTCTTCCTGCTCGGGCAAACTGCTGCGGGGCACGGCGATCAAAGTGCCTTTGAGCTTTTCAGCGGCGGTGCGATCCGGGCAATCGGTAAACAGCGCGGCGAGTGTCTTGTGATGCGTCTCGGACTGCAACACTTCAACTTTACGCCACGGACCCTGTTCCTGACCCAGATACCAAGTCTTGTAATCCAACAGACTATCGACGTAGTCACTGAACGGCTGGATTTTCACCCAACCCTTAATGCCAAACGCCGATGCTACGCGACCCATGATAACCATGGGTTCGGAGTCTTTAGGCTGCAACGACAACGGCTGCACCGGCACGCTTAACCAGCTTCGCAACAGCGTCGCTCAATTGCGCGCCACGGCTTTGCCAGAATGCAACGCGAGCCAGATCCAGACGCAACGGTTCTTGCTTTTCGTTAGCGATTGAATTGTAGAAGCCTACGCGCTCGATGAAGCGACCATCGCGACGATTGCGAGAATCAGCAACAACTACATTGTAGAATGGACGATTCTTTGAACCGCCACGGGAAAGACGAATGATGACCATAAAAAACCTATCTAAATTATCAGCCTAAAAAAGACCTGTGTGCAAAGCAATGCCTTAGCGGAAAAAACTTATCTTCCCGTAACGCAGGAGATTTACTACTCGTCTGAAATTGCGCCCGCATTGCGAGACCCAAATTCCACGAAAGGGCGCGCATTCTACGGCACAAGATGCGCTTCTAGCAAGCACCTTGACATCTATCGCCGCACGCAGTAGAGATGCGTTAAATGAATATACAGCACATGATTATTGTAATCTATTGATTATATTGAATTAATGTTAATATCGCCGTAAAACGCCGTCGATCGAAAAATACTATAAGCAAATGAATTTTCAGCTTTTTATGATACTTTTATGCAACAGAATTACGTCTTGCGTATCCGCCACAAATGAAACAGCAGCAAGACCGGAAAAATCAGGGTGATGGTCTGAGCCAGACCGTTGTAATTGAGCAAATGCCGGTAATGCCAGTGGTATATTGACATCGCCGCCGCCGGGTTATTGCTGTCTACCATAAAGTTGATCAGTGCAAAATAACAGAGCGCGATCGCCGCACCCGCACTGATCACTACCGCGCGGGACAACCACAAACCCGTGCTCAGGAGCGCGATGCCAATCAGGATGCCGAGCATGGACTCGCCGTTAATCCACAACAACAAGGCCCATGACTTGAGCAACACGGCTGCTGCCACAAATTTGACCAGTGCTACGGCGCTCAATACCACTAGCAGTGACGAGACTACGCGGCGCGGGGAGCGCAGCACGGTGAGCAGCAATACGCCCAGCATCAGCAGGTTTAACGTGACGACGGCACTCTCCCACCAGACGAAGGGTTCGGGTAGCGGTGTGACGAAAGGCTGACGGGCTACCTCGGTAATAAACACGTTACCCAACATAGGCAATGAAGGATTGATCTGACCGAATATCCAGAGTACCAGCAAGGCCAGGCCGTAATCCATTTCACGGCTGCGATGAAACACGCCGGTCCGCCAGCGCATCAAACCTTGCCGAAACCAGCTCCATGACGCGACGCTGACTGCCAGCAGTGCGCCGGTCAGGGTCCCTGCGCTATTGGTTAAAATATCGAGATTAGAACTGATACGCATAGGTAAATACATTTGCAGGTATTCCATGCTGCCTGATAAGGCCAGCCCGCAAGCCGCTGCAACCAGTAGACTGACGATGACGCCGAAGCGAGCGCGCAATGCTAAACCTGCCAGAAAACCGAAGGGAATATAGGCGAGCACGTTGATGACCGCGTCGAACGTGGTAAACGTCTGCATCAGCGGGAGATGCAGCACGTCCATAAAGTTTAGCCCCTGCTCGCGCCATCCAAAAAACGGAGACAGGCTGACATACGCGATGAACAGCGCATAGCCTGCGGCTAACAGCGTGCGCAGTCGCGCGCGTGTTTCATTGATGTATAGATCGCTCATCATCGTCGGGTTGCATTGTTTAGCGTAAGTTTAACCGGATCTATATAAAATGAAGTGGGTCGGCTTAAAATTTATCTGTAGTTGGCACAATGAAATTAATAATCTTCAACGCTAGCCTCTGCGTGCTGCCTTAGTGCGACTGAAAACATCAGTGTAGTTGGGTGAAAACGGATTGCGATCCTCAGCCTCGCTTGTTTGTGGACTGATAAAGGCACACCTCAGGCGCGGCAAGCCGGGCGCGAACTCTCTCGTTACACAAGCTATATCTGACCCGCTATTGCAATGCGGCTTCAATCTGTGAACACAGCGTTTTTAAGATTTTGATCCGCGCATAGTTCTTGTCATTGGCCTCGACCAGCGTCCAGGGGGCGATTTCTGTGCTGGTTCTATCCACCATATCGCATACTGCCTGTTCATATTCGTGCCATTTTTCACGATTACGCCAGTCATCAGCGGTGATTTTAAATTGCTTGAAGGCAATCTCTTCACGCTCCTTGAAACGGCGCAACTGTTCTTCCTGACTGATCGCCAGCCAAAATTTCACGACCACGATGTTGTGGCGCACCAGTTGCGCTTCGAAATCGTTGATTTCACTGTAGGCGCGCATCCAGTCTGTTTTGGAGCAAAATCCCTCGATGCGTTCGACCAGCACGCGACCATACCAGGAACGATCGAACATGATTAGCCGGCCACGGCGAGGAATATGGCGCCAGAATCGCCACAAATAGGGCTGCGCGCGCTCTTCCTCCGTGGGTGCTGCAACCGGAATAATGCTGTAATCGCGGGCATCCAGTGCGCCGGTGATGCGCCGGATTGCCCCGCCCTTGCCCGCTGCATCGTTGCCCTCGAAGAGCGCGATGACGGAGATATTTTTGAATTTAGCGCGACGTGTTAACAGTGCCAGTTTTCCCTGATATTTTTCCAGCGCCTGCTCAAATTCTGCCTTTTCAATTTTTAATGATAAATCTAATGTTTTGATTATATTGAGATTATCTATCGATGGCAGCAGCGGAGGGGCTACCAGATCGGCGGGTTTCATCTTGGCTTCATCCAGCCGCTTGCGCAGCGCAGCGAGTATCATCCTGCCGATGGTCAGGCTGCGATAACGGCTGTCGTAACCTTCAACGATAATCCAGGGTGCCAGCGCCGTGCTGGTATGGCGGATCACGCTTTCATGCACAATGCGAAACTTGTCATACAGTTTGTAATGTTTCCAGTCACGATGGGTAACGCGCCAGCGCGTCATAGGATCCTTGGACAGTCGCTCGAGTCGCTTTTCCTGTTTCTCTTTAGACAGGTGCAGCCAAAATTTGATAATCAGGGCGCCTTCATCGATCAGCATATTTTCCATGCGTTTTGCGCGCTCAAGACTTTGGTCAAGGTAGGCGGTATTGGTGCGGCCATGTACCCGGTTGAGTATCGGCCATGTGTACCAGGAACCCAGGAATAGACCTATACGCCCTTTCGGCGGCAGCTCCCGCCAGAAGCGCCACATCATCGGGCGATCCAGCTCTTCATCTGAGGGTTTACTCATCCCGTGTGTCCGCATGAAACGCGGATCCATCCATTCGTTCAACAGGTTGACGGTTTCGCCACGCCCTGCGCCGTCCAATCCTGATATTAGAATGATGACTGGAAATTTAGCCTGCGTAGCTAAGTCAATTTGCGCTTCGAGCAAGGCGGCACGCAGTTCCGGTACCTCCTTGTCATAGGTTTCTTTGTCGATTTTGTGGCCGAGTTCAGCAGATTCAAACATGGCTAACCTTCAGAGTAATTCGGGAGTGAGAACCAATCGTAGTGTTGTTTCAGATGAATGCTCGCTGCAACTAAACCACCACAGACTCCCTTTTTTGATGCGCAACGACGTTTGCTGGCTGCCTAAGAGTTGTGCAGCTACGGCGCCCAGTGTCGGTTGATGACCGACCACCAGCACCGTGTAGTGCCCAGTGTCGCAAAATTCGTGTAGCGACTCGTTTTCACCCTCGCCCGCTGGCGGGAGATAACCAGCGACTTGGGCATTGTTCTTTAATGCCCTAGTCGAATGGCTAAAAGTTTCATCGGGGTTGAGGAGAGGGAGGTGGGCGCGGCTCGATTTAGCTTTTGTGCCACGCCCATCCGGCCAGCGCACTGCCTGCAATACGGCGTGTACCGAGGCATCTGGTGCGATGGCGGGTACGATGGTGAAATTTTTGGTCAGTGCTCTGACGGTTTGTTGTGTGCGGATGGCAGGGCTGGACAGAATACGTGTATCAGAGGGTAGATGAGTGCTCAGGTAAGCGGCCATTTTTTCGGCTTGCTTGCGACCTTTTTCGGTTAGTTGGCGAGCCAGATCAGGAAAACCTGCTTCTGCATCGGCATGTCGCCATAAAATCAAATCCATCATGACCTCCAATATTACAGTTTATTTATCGGGAAATACTGTATACACTGTTTATTCTACTTTATTCGTTAGGGAATGCTATGAAAACTAAAAAAACAGTTCAGGTTGAAGAGTCCGTCGTTCAGGTCGTGGCCGCTAAGCCACTGGGCAAGCCTACGGTGAAGAAAGTGCTCGAGTCAGCTAAAGTCGAGAAACCGGCTAAAGAAGTTAAACTCGTCGAAGTCGCAGGCAAAGAGTTGAACGTCGTCAAAGCGGTCAAAGCGGCCAAAGTAGCTAAAGTAGCCAAGGTTGTCAAAGAGCCTAAGTTACCTAAAAAACCACAGGTCATTCGTGACAGTTTTACCATGCCGGAAAACGAATATTCCAAGATCGCAGAAGTCAAGGAAATGGGATTGAAAGCCGGTTTGCAGGTGAAGAAGAGTGAAGTGCTGCGTGCGGGTCTGAAAGCCTTGTGCGCCATGGATGAAGTTCAGCTCAAGGCGGCGCTAAGCGGTTTGGATAAAATCAAAACCGGACGTCCGAACAAACATTAATAATCGCTTGTAGCTTGCAGCTCAGCGTCCAGTAAACGCTGAGCCCGGAACGGTTAAGCCTTTTTTGTGGCGGCGAGTTGTTCTAGCAGTTCGCGTTGTGCGCACTTTTCTACGGCGCGGCGCGGCTGTTTGTGGTGGTAATGTCCCTCGCTATCCATTTCCCACGCCTGGCAATTGTCTTGCAGGTAAACCTTCAATCCTTCGTCGATCACGCGCTTCTTGAGTTTGTTGTCGAGCACGGGAAAGCACACTTCGATGCGGCGGAAGAAGTTTCTGTCCATCCAGTCGGCGCTCGCAAGATAGACGTCGTGTTGCAAGTCATTGCGGAAATAAAAGATCCGTGTGTGCTCGAGAAAACGACCGATGATGGAGCGCACCTTAATGTTTTCGGATAGTCCTGGCACACCGGGACGCAGCGCGCAGACGCCACGCACAATCAAATCTACCTTGACGCCGGCTTGCGAGGCTTCGTAAAGGGCGCTGATCGTTTCGGGTTCCAGCAACGCGTTCATTTTGGCGATGATGTGCGCCCGCTTGCCCTCTTTGGCCAGTCGGGTTTCGTTTTGTATGGAACGTAAGACTTCCGGGTGCAGCGAGAATGGTGACTGCCACAGATGATTGAGCGTGCGCGCTTTGCCCAAACTGGTGAGCTGGCTGAACACCTCGTTGACATCGGCACAAACCGCTTCGTTGCAGGTAAACATGCCAAAGTCGGTGTAGAGCCGTGCTGTGCGAGGGTGATAATTGCCGGTGCCCAGATGCACGTAGCGTTTTAGTTTTCCGTCCTCGCGGCGTACAACCATCAGCATCTTGGCGTGGGTCTTGTGGCCGACTACGCCATACACGACATGCGCGCCAACTTCCTCCAGACGGTTCGCCCAGTTGATGTTGGCTTCCTCGTCGAAACGCGCCAGCAATTCAACCACCACGGTGACTTCCTTGCCGCGCTGAGCAGCCGCGATCAGGGCTTCCATCAGCGCGGAGTCAGCGCCGGTGCGGTACACCGTCTGTTTGATGGCGACCACGTCGGGGTCGCTGGCGGCCTGTTGGATGAAGTCGATCACCGGTTTAAAGGACTGGTAGGGATGATGCAGCAGAATGTCGCTCTTGCGGATCACCTTGAACATGTCCGCGCCCTTCTTTTGCAAGACCGGCGGGACGCCAGGCACAAATGGCGGGCATTTGAGGTCGTCGCGGGAGACTAGTCCCGGGATTTCCATCAGCCGTACCAGATTCACCGGGCCATGTACCCAATATAAATCGTCTGGTGTGAGCTTGAATTCCTTGAGCAGCAATTCGGCAATCTGCGGTGAGCAGTTGTCGGCGATTTCCAGACGAACAGCGTCACCGAAATGGCGTTGTGGCAATTCGCCTTGCAGGCTGAGTCGCAGGTTTTTGACTTCTTCCTCATCCACGAACAGATTGCTGTTGCGCGTGACGCGGAACTGGAAGCAACCTAACACTTCCATGCCGCTGAACAGTTCGCCGACATGGGCGTGCAGGATGGAGGACAGGAACACGAAGCCGAACTCGCAGCCGCTGATTTCCGGCGGCATCGCGATGGTGCGCGGCAAGACGCGGGGTGCTTGTACGATGGCGCGGGTGGAATTGCGTCCGAAGGCATCCTTGCCTTGCAGTTCAACCGCAAAATTCAAGCTCTTATTGAGTACGCGGGGGAACGGATGTGCGGGATCCAGTCCGATCGGCGTCAATACCGGCATCACTTCGCGGAAGAAAAAATCTTTTACCCAGGCCTGTTGCGCTTCATTCCAGTGCGTGCGGCGCAGGAATTTAACGCCGTGGCTGGCGAGTGCGGGTGTGATGTCGGTGTTGAACAGTTGATACTGATGCTCGATCATCTGATGCGCTTCTTCGCGCACGCGTTTGAGCGTCTGCTGGGCGGTCATGCCATCGGCCCCGGTAGCGATGCCGCCCAGTTTGATCTGTTCCATTAAACCGGCAACGCGGATCTCGAAAAATTCATCGAGATTGCTGCTTACAATGCAGATGTATTTTAGGCGTTCAAGCAGCGGGATGCTGGTGTCTTCGGCCTGTGCTAGCACACGCCGGTTGAATTCGAGCTGACCCAGTTCGCGGTTGAGGAATTGTTTTGCTACGAAGTTATTTGTCAAGATAAGTATTTGATAATTAAATTAATTTTCTCGAAGAACCCGCGCAGGACAACTCGGTCGCGAACTGATTACTTCTTACTGAGGAACGTAACCATCCGGCATTTGTGTTCCGGCACCGAAGAAGTAATTCTCCATCTGGGTCGCCAGATATTTGCGCGCGGCTAAATCGGCTAGGTTGAGACGGTTTTCGTTCACCAGCATGGTCTGGAATTTAATCCAGCCAGCCCAGGCTTCTTTGGAAACGTTTTCAAAAATACGCTGACCCAACGGGCCGGGGTAGGGCAGACGATCCAGTCCTTCGGCTTCACGACCTAATTTTACGCATTGCACGACTCTTGCCATGTTGTAGTTCTCCGTGTGAGTGATTATATGTTGCGATTATGACAGTATCGTGACAGAAATAGTTAAGACGCCTACCACTTCACGATGCCGCTGTAATAAGTGACCAGTACCAGCAGGCCGAAACCGATGCGATACCAGGCAAAGACGGTGAAGTCGTGGCTGCTGATGTAGCGCAGCAACCAGCGCACGCACAGAAATGCAGAGATGAAGGAGGCAATGAAACCCGCCGCCCACATACCCAGATCATCGAAGCTTAGCAGCGCGCGTTCCTTGTATATTTCGTATACGGTTGCGGCGATCAGCGTTGGCATGGCCAGAAAGAAGGTGAACTCGGTCGCCGCCTTGCGTGATAGGCCGAAGAACAAACCGCCTATGATGGTCGCCCCTGAGCGCGAAGTGCCGGGGATGAGCGCGAGCGCCTGTGCAAAGCCGACTTTCAACGCATCGCGCCAGGTCAGGTCATCGACCGTGTTTACGGTGATGGTATGCTTGCGTTTTTCGGCCCACAAGATAAACAGTGCGCCGATGATCGAGGTGACGGCGACGGTGACCGGATTGAACAGCGCCGCCTTGATGTGTTTGCCGAACACCAGCCCGATCAGTGCCAGCGGCAGAAAGGCAATGCCGACATTGATCAAAAAGCGTTGAGCTGCCGCCTCCCCGCGCTGCAAACCGTTAATTACAGAAGTAATCTTTGCGCGATATTCCCACATCACGGCCAAAATAGCGGCGGACTGAATCACGATCTCGAACAGTTTGCCGCGCTCGTCGTTGAAGTCGAGCAGACTGCCCACTACGATCAAATGACCGGTGGAGGAAATCGGCAGGAACTCGGTCAACCCCTCGACGATGCCGAGTATGACCGCTTTAAGTAAAAGAATAATATCCATAATTCCCTTGTAGGTCGGACTTTAGTCCGACAACGTTATTGGGCCACCAAATCGGCTATGCGGTGGTTCACCGCATAGCGCTCATCTTCGTTCATCAATACCCAGTTTGTTACCTCCTCGAAGGTGCGCAAACAACTGCGACACACGTCGTCACCCAGTACCGTGGTGCAGTGGCCGATGCACGGGCTTTCCGAAGTTACAGTGTTGGGTGACAGGTGCATCAGGATTTGCTGTAAAGCTGGCTGCCCTTCGTGACGAACTCGATGGATTTGACTTCCATGCCCTTCGCCAGCGCCGCCTGTTCCGAGATGCCTTCCTTTGCCGCGAAATCGCGTACATCCTGAGAGATTTTCATCGAGCAGAAATGCGGGCCGCACATCGAGCAGAAATGGGCGACCTTGGCCGATTCCTTGGGCAGGGTTTCGTCGTGGAATTCACGCGCGCGATCCGGATCAAGACCCAGATTGAACTGGTCGTCCCAGCGGAATTCGAAACGCGCCTTGGACAGGGCGTTGTCGCGAACCTGAGCGCCCGGATGTCCCTTGGCCAGATCGGCCGCATGCGCCGCGATCTTGTAGGTGATGATACCTTCCTTGACGTCGGCTTTGTTTGGCAAACCTAAATGCTCCTTAGGCGTGACATAGCACAGCATCGCCGTACCGAACCAGCCTATCATCGCCGCGCCTATCGCGCTGGTGATGTGATCGTAACCCGGCGCGATGTCCATGGTCAGCGGCCCTAAGGTATAAAACGGCGCGTCATTGCACCACTTGGCCTGCAAGTCCATGTTTTCCTTGATCAGATGCATAGGCACATGACCCGGGCCTTCAATCATTACCTGAACATCGTGTTTCCATGCCACTTGAGTGAGCTCGCCCAGCGTTTTGAGTTCGGCTAACTGCGCTTCATCGTTGGCATCGTAGATGGAGCCCGGGCGCAAGCCATCGCCCAGGCTGAAGGTCACGTCGTAGGCCTTCATGATTTCGCAGATGTCTTCGAAATGGGTATAGAGGAAACTTTCCTTATGATGCGCCAGACACCATTTCGCCATGATGGAACCGCCACGCGACACGATACCGGTCATGCGGTTCGCGGTCATCGGCACATAGCGCAGCAGCACGCCTGCGTGGATGGTGAAGTAATCCACACCCTGTTCGGCCTGTTCGATCAGCGTGTCGCGGAAGATTTCCCAGGTTAGGTCTTCAGCCTTGCCATTCACCTTTTCCAGCGCCTGATAAATCGGCACGGTACCAATCGGCACGGGCGAATTGCGCATAATCCATTCGCGCGTCTCGTGAATGTGTTTGCCGGTAGACAGATCCATCACCGTGTCGCCGCCCCAGCGGATCGCCCAGGTCATTTTTTCGACTTCTTCTTGAATACTGGAGCCTAAAGCCGAGTTGCCGATGTTGGCGTTGATCTTCACCAGAAACTTGCGGCCGATAATCATCGGTTCGATTTCAGGATGGTTGATGTTGGCGGTGATCACGGCGCGTCCTGCAGCGACTTCATCGCGCACGAATTCGGGGGTGATCTTTTTCGGCATGGAGTTGCCGAAATTCTCGCCCGGATGCTGTCTCAGCATCATTTCGTTCATGCCATCGACTTTTTGATTTTCGCGAATCGCGATGTATTCCATTTCAGGCGTGATGATGCCCTGACGTGCATAGTGCATTTGCGTGACATTTTTTCCGGGTTTTGCGCGGCGCGGCGCACGGCTAAGATTAAAGCGCATCTCGGCCAGTTCCGGATCATCCAATCGTTTCTGACCGTAATCTGAAGTCAGTTTAGGCAACACTTCGGTGTCATCGCGTTCGACGATCCACGCTTCGCGCATTGCCGCCAGTCCTGAACGGATGTCGATCTTGACCGCAGGGTCAGTGTAAGGGCCGGAGCAGTCGTAGACGTAAATCGGCGCATTGACTTCAGCGCCCATACCATCGGGCGTGTCGGCTTGTGAAATTTCGCGCATCGGCACGAGTAAATCGGGGCGACTGCCCTGTACATAAATCTTGCGGGAATTGGGTAAAGGCTTGATCGCGGCGGCATCAACGTGCGCGGCGTCGGCGGTGAATTTAGTGTTTGCGTTCATCTGATGTTCCTAAAATTAAAGGGAAGCATCGAGCTTCCCTACGACGGCATGATCCGTACAGGTTCAAAGGGTGTCTCTCACTTTGCCGAAACAACAGGCAAAGACCCCTAGCGAGTCCTGCAACTTACTGGAAAAGATGCGGAAAAGCAACCCTTACGCGCGCGTATAAATGGATACACGCAGCGAAACTTTGTACCCCTCGCTCGCAGGCGGGAGAGGACGGGGAGAGGGACGCGGTCAGGGGAAATCCCCGCTTATTACATTTAAAGATGCGAATTGCCTTGACCGTTATGTTGAGCATGGCGGGGTGTGTTGCTATACTGCCGAGAATAACAACTAATTACTCAGGGATGGTGATCAACATGCAGAATCTTGAACAAGCACGCTTCAATATGATAGAGCAGCAAATTCGTCCATGTGATGTACTGGAAGCGCGGATTCTGGATCTGCTGCATCACGTCCGTCGCGAGCATTTTGTGCCTGAAGCGATGAAGGCGATGGCCTTTATGGATATGGAAATTCCTCTGGGTCACGGCGTGACGATGTGGCAACCCAAGATGGAGGCGCGTGCCTTGCAGGAATTGCATCTGGTTCATGGCGATCGTGTGCTGGAAGTCGGCACCGGCAGCGGCTATCTGACGGCATTATTGTCTGCGCTGGCAGGTCATGTCACTTCGGTTGAGATCGTGCCTGAACTCTCCGCCATAGCCAAACAAAATTTGCACCCCTATCACCGTGAAAATATCACGCTGGAAGTGGGTGATGCAGCGCAGGGTTGGGGTGAGGGCTACGATGCCATCGTGTTAACCGGTTCCACGCCCGTATTGCCGGAAGCATTTAAGAGCAGCCTGAATCTGGGCGGTCGATTGTTTGCCATCGTCGGCGAAGCACCGGTGATGGAAGCTAAACTGATTACCCGCGTCGCGCCAGATATTTACGAGACCGTGAATATCATGGAAACCAGCGTTGCCTCGCTGCAAAATGCACAACAGCCGGAACGATTTGTATTTTGAGTTGCCTTCCCGATTGCGCAATGTGTAGTCAGGCGGTAACATTAGATAATTCTAATATAGATGCACTAAACTGATGAAAATTAAGCTGCTCACACTTTTGCTGGTCACGTCGTTCAGCGCAACAGCGCAAGCTACGGATTTAATTGATATTTATCGAAGCGCACAAAGCAACGATCCGGTGTTCGCCTCGGCCCGAGCGGCCCAGCAGGCTGGGCAGGAGAAGTTGCCGCAGGGTCGCTCCCTGCTGTTGCCCAGCGTGAATCTCAATGCAAACAGCACTTATAACGATTTGACGACGCAGTACCGTGGCGTATTTCCCATCCCGGGAGCCAGTGGTGCAAATCGTTATAACAGCAATGGCTACGGTGTGACGTTGGTTCAGCCTTTGTTCCGCATGCAAAACTGGGTGGCGTATACCGAAGCCGAGTTGCAAGTCGCACAAACCGAGGCGCAATTCAAGATTGCCGAGCAGGATCTGGTATTGCGTGCTGCTCAGGCTTATTTTGATGTGCTGATCGCGCAGGACAGTGTTCAGTTGTCGATTGCACAAAAGACCGCGATTTCCGAACAACTGGCGCAGGCGAAGCGCAACTTCGAAGTCGGCAGCGCGACGATCACCGATACGCTGGAAGCACAGTCGCGCCACGATTTGACTTACGCTCAGGAAATCGCCGCGCAGAATAATCTGGAAATCAAGCAGCGTGCCTTGCAGCAGTTGACCAATGCGTTGCCGAAAGATTTAAAAGCGCTGGGCAGCCAATTCAAACTGGAATCCCCGCTTCCTGCCGATATGGAAGTTTGGGTCGATCAGGCGCAAGCGAATAATCCGCAGTTGGCACTCGCTCAGGCAGGTTCTGAACTGGCCGAGAAAGAAGTGACGAGAAATCGTGCCGGACATTTGCCTACCGTGGATCTGGTGGCGAATTATGCCAGCAACTCTGCGAACGGCAGTTCTTTCGGCGTAGGCAGCGACACCACCAGCAAGAGCGTCGGTGTGCAGCTCAATATTCCACTGTATCAAGGCGGCTCGGTCAATTCTAAATCTCGCGAAGCGCAGGCTAACAGCGATCGCGCGAAACAGGACTTGGAAAACGCCCGCCGCAATGTCGCGTTGCAAACTCGTCAGGCTTATTTGGGTGTGGTGAGCGGCATCGCACAGGTCAAAGCGTTGCAACAGGCGTTGGCCTCGAGTGTCAGCGTTCTGGATGCCAGCAAGCTGGGTCAGGAAGTCGGCGTTCGTACCAATCTGGATGTGTTGAATGCTCAGCAGCAGCTCTATTCGACTCGCCGCGATCTGTATCAGGCCCAATACAATTACCTGTTGAGTCAATTGCGCCTGAAGTCAGCGGTTGGCACCTTAGGCGAAGCGGAGTTGGACAAGGTCAATCAGGCGCTAAAGTAGCACAAAATGCGCGCAGCAATGTTTGCTTGAAATGATTGTTTTTAAACAACGGGAAATAAAATGAGACTTCGTCCCGAAGAAACACAAGCTATTCGTCAAGTATTATTCAAGGCAGATCCGCAGGGACGAATCTTCCTTTTTGGTTCACGCGTCAGTGACGAGAAAAAAGGGGGAGATATTGATGTTTTTTTTGAGTCGACAAAAAAGCTGGATCTCAAAACCAAATTGTCTCTGGAGTATCAATTGGCAACTTTGTGTGAAACTAAGGTGGACTTGCTAGTCAAAAATCCCGGGCAAACGGAAACGGCAATTTTTGGCATCGCGCGTGAAGGCGTCTCCCTGTGAACAAAGAACTCGATATCTTACAACGCAATGTTGAGGCTTGCAGTCAGCGAATTGCCAAGCTCAATTATTCAG
>CAISHO010000090.1 GCA_903885165.1 uncultured Nitrosomonadales bacterium
AATTATTCAACTTTGACCGTTAGTTTGACGGCCAGATGTCAGCAACGGTCGTTCAAATCCTGACAGGAGGCTCAGTATCGATGCTGTCGCTGGTTACCAACAACAGAATGTCTCTTGTCAGACTTCAGCTGAATTGGTTGCTGAAATCTTCGCCATCCAACCCCAGATTGCAAATAGTCGAATTTTCAAATGAGTTCATGTGCTTCGCGACTCAGTCGATGTCCCGCACCACGCGTGCACCGTAATAGAGAAAAGATAACACGCCCCAGAACACCTTGACTCTGGCATCGGCCCGCATGAAACTGGGGTTGTAGCCCCATGAACCACCGCGCATCACCCGGTTTCCGCATTCCGCACTGCCATAGGCCGAACCATCAGCAGGTGCACCGCTGTAATTCTCGTGCCAGCAATCGGCCACCCATTCCCAGACATTGCCCTGCATGTCATACAAGCCGAACGGATTGGGCGGAAATTGCCCCACGGGCGCGGTGTACATCCACTGATCACGACCTAACACCACCCCGGAAGGGAACCAGCCGGGCTGTCCATCCCCGTAATTTGCGTATTCATGACTGGGCTCGTTACCCCACCAGTAAAGCGTATTGCTACCTGCACGGGCGGCATACTCCCACTCCGCCTCGGTCGGCAGACGGTAATGCCGGCCGGTTTGCTCGCTTAACCATTGCAAATAGGCGGTCAGCATATCCCAGGAAATTCTGACCGCAGGACGTCGACCGCGCCCCCAGCCATAGTCCGACAACAGCGCCTGACCGGTGGCGCGTGAAAACCGGTCAAACTCATCGAAAGTGATCTCAAATTTACCTATCGCGAAGGGTTTGGCGATGGTTACTTCATGCACCGGCACACTGCTTTTTGAGTAACTGTCACCGACACTGGCCACATCCCCCATCTGAAATTTGCCTGCAGGCAGCACAACCATCTCAGGGCCTGCAGAACCATCCTTGAGATTATCGCTGAACGTATCCCCTGCCACGATTAACTTGCGCGCCTGCATCAGGCGGCCGGCGATTTCCTCCCCCGCAGGGAATACCTGTTGCGCCGCAGCATATTTATCAAGAGCGGCCTTCTTGTCCAGATTTTTCAGGCTCGCATCCCCTTCGGCGAGCAACTGTTCATACTGTTTGCGGTTTTCCTGTTCCCAATTGATCTCTGCCGGTTTCTCAGGCGACGGCTCGGTCGCATTCAGTCTGATTCTCGCCAGTGCGGCATATTTACCAGCAGGATACTGTTCAAGATAGGCCGAATAGTCCTCGCGCCGATTGCCTTTTTGCACCTCAGTCCAAAGCGTCGTTTCGCCCTCATCCGCCACAGCCGGTTTGCCTATACCGGCCTTGATAGTGGCCATCAGTACGCGCGCCGGCCCTACAAACCGACCTTTCGGATATTGTTTAAGGTACTCCTGGATAACGTCGGTGTTGTTGCTCAGCCGTGCACTTTCCCATGCATCCTGCTCGATCTCTTCGCGGCTTTTTATTTTCACCACGGCCTGACTGGTCTGTGCCGCGCTGCCGGGTTTGAAGTAAAACTCACCGGTCATGGAGGAACTATCCCAAGGCATCTGCGCATCACCACTTTTGGCCGAGACACCCGAACGCACGCGCTTGAAGACGGACTCCAACGTCAAACCGGGCTCGTTGATCTGTTTGAGCAACTCTTGGGTAAAGAGGCCATTTTTCCCTTCACCATCAGCCGCCGTCCTGCCGGGTGCCGTGGCATAGGCGATGAAGCTGCCTTTGGGCGCATCCATCTGCGCTAACCCTCCGCCTATCTTGCGAAAACTGCGCTCGAAGGGATTGTTGCGACAGGCGTCGAGTATCACGATGCTGACGGGGCTCACCCCCAACTGTTCAAGGACCGTGTCCACACTGACGCTCTCTGAGGCCACCGCTGACTCACTGTCAATCTGCGCATCGACCGGAATAATGTAGTTCCGCCCCTTGACCTGTACGCCGTGACCCGCATAAAAAAACAACGCCACCGTCCCGCCATTAAGCTTGCGACCGAAACTGGTGATGGCGCGATTCATTTCCTTCTGCGTGGCGTCGGTCACTTCGATGACCTGAAAGCCCAACTCGTTCAGCTTATCGGAAATGGCATGCGCGTCGTTAACCGGATTGCGCAGCGCCGGAGCGCCGACATATCGGGCATTGCCAATCACCAGGGCCACGCGTTGCGACTCCTGCTCCCCTTGCACGGCCAGATTGCGCTGCGCCGCCTGAACAGCACCCGCCAAGCCGAGGCTACACAGCAGCGCAGCGATGAAGTTTATATATTTGATTTTATTCAACATATTAAATCCCCATCCAGTTTACCCGGCCGGCCGGGATTGTCAGTAGTTACACAGACTAACTCACCAGCGCAATCGAGATCACATAAGTTTTAACCTTCAAAGGCAACATTTTGCCCATACGCGCGCGTTTGCCAAAATGGCTTTGCAGATCGTTCTCTGACACCCGAAGCTGTTGTTCACGCCCCGCGTCTGTACGAGTAGTGACCAGCAGCTTAGCTTTGCACTCTACCAGTATGGCGGCCAGCGTATCGCCCTCCTCCAAGCCCATCACGATCAAGCCCTTGCCGCCACCGGCTAAGCGTTTCATCTCTGCCAGCGGAAAAGCCAAGAGACGCCCGGAACGCGTGACCGAGACAACCCATGAATCATCAACAGGTGTAAACAGCAACGGCGGCAGGATTTGCTCCTCACCCTCTATGGTGAAAAATTGCTTGCCCGCTTTGTTACGCCCCGTCATGTCGCTCAGCTTGCAGACAAAACCGTAACTGGCGGTCGTTGCCAGCAACACGTTCTGCTCCAGTGCACCGCAGATCACCTGAGCTATCTTCGCCCCCGCCGCCAGTTCGATCAACGAAGTGAGCGGTACACCGTCGCCGCGACCGCCGGGCAATGATGACACCGGCACGCTGCAAACCCGTCCGCGGCTTGTGATGACGATGCACTGATCGGTGCTGCGGCATTCGAATGAGGCGAGCAGACAGTCGCCCTCCTTGAAGGCAACTGCAGACAAATCCAAGCCGTGCCCCAGACGCGTGCGTGCCCAGAATTTAGCGGAAATCAACACGGTGACCGGTTCATCCACCACCGACACGGTCAGCACCACGCGTTCGGCCTGTTCGATCAAGGTACGTCGATCGTCGCCAAACGCCTTGATATCTTCATCAATCTCCTTCGCGACACGGCGGCGCAGCACAGCTTCAGAACCCAGTACACGATTGAGATCCGCTCCCTCTTCCTGCAAGCCCTTGAGTTCGCGCTCAATCTTGATGCCTTCCATCTTCGCAAGTTGGCGCAGACGGATTTCCAGAATATCTTCGGCCCGACGATCCGACAGTTCGAAGCGCGCGATCAATGCCGCCTTAGGATCGTCCGACTCGCGTATCAGCGCGATCACTTCATCCAGATTCAAGAACACGATCATCCGGCCTTCCAGCACGTGAATACGATCGTTGATCTGCGCTAAACGATGGGCACAACGGCGACGCACCGTCGCCAGTCTGAACTGCCCCCATTCGCGGATGATGTCGGTGATCGCCTTCTGCTTGGGGCGGCCGTCTATGCCTATCATCACCATATTGATCGACAACCCGCATTCCAGACTAGTGTGCGCCAGCAGGATAGTCATCAATTCATCGACCGACTGACGGCCGGATTTCGGTTCAAACACCAGACGCACCGCCTGATCCTTGTCCGACTCATCCGCCACCTTATCCAGCACCGACAGGATCAGTTGCTTGTTGTGCACCTGCTCCGCCGTCAGCGTCTTCTTGTTCAGCCTGAATTTCGGATTAGTCAGTTCCTCAATTTCCTCCATGATTTTCTTGGAAGATACACCGTGCGGCAGTTCATATACCGCCACGCGCCACTGACCGCGCGCCAGTTCCTCGACATGCCAGCGCGCGCGCATCTTCAGCGAACCGCGCCCGCTGCGATAACATTCGCGTATATCCAGCGGGGAAGAGATAATCTGTCCGCCACTGGGCAAATCGGGACCTGTGATGCAGCTTAAAATTTCCTCATCCAGACATTCCGGATTCCGCACGCAAAGAGCTGCCGCTGCCCCCACCTCGCGCAGGTTGTGTGACGGAATCTCGGTGGCCATACCGACCGCAATCCCCGAAGCGCCGTTGAGCAGCACCATAGGCAGACGCGCCGGCAACATGGCGGGTTCCTGAAAATGACCGTCGTAATTCGGGATCATGTCCACCGTGCCCATGTCCAGTTCGGACAGCAGCACAGCGGCGATCGGCGTCAGACGCGCTTCCGTGTAGCGCATCGCGGCGGAGTTATCGCCGTCACGCGAGCCAAAATTACCTTGTCCGTCCACCAGCGGGTAGCGCAGCGAGAAATTTTGTGCCAAACGCACCATCGCGTCATAGGCCGAAGAGTCGCCATGCGGATGGAATTTACCCAGCACTTCACCGACCACGCGGGCGGATTTCACGAAAGTGCTGTTGTGCGTGAGCCCCATCTCGCGCATCGCATACAGAATGCGGCGCTGCACCGGTTTCTGACCGTCGCACACATCCGGCAGGGCGCGTCCCTTGACCACCGACACCGCGTATTCCAGATAAGCGCGTTCGGCATACTGCGCCAGCGGCACGGAGTCCCCTTCCGGCAGAGCCGGCAAAGGGAAAAACTGCCGCACCGCTTTTCCGCTTACGACCACCGGCAATTCCTCGACTTCCGGGATGACTTCTACGACTTCAAACAGTTCTTTTTGAATCTCAGACATCGCCTGTTACCTCGTTTCCGTGAAACTCCAGCCATTCGCGGCGGGAGCCGGATTCTTTTTTCGCCATCAGCATATTCATGGTTTGTTCCGCCGCCACAAAGGACGCGGCCGTCAGCTCGACGCACAAGGCGCGCCGCGTGTCCGGACACATGGTGGTTTCCCACAGTTGCAGCGGATTCATCTCACCCAGCCCTTTAAAGCGCGAGATACTCCACGAACCCTCGCGCACTTTTTCCTTGCGCATCCGGTCTTCAATGGAGGAGAGCTCGTCGATATTCAGCGCGTACAGCTTACGCAGCGGCTTCTTACCCTGAGCGGGCACATCGATACGGAACAGCGGCGGTTGCGCCAGATAGATATGACCGCTCGCGATCAACTTGGGGAAATGGCGGAAAAATAGCGTCAGCAGCAAAGTGGCGATGTGCGAGCCGTCCACGTCCGCATCGGCCATAATGTAGATGCTGTGATAACGCAGACCGGACAGATCGACCGTGTCGTCCATGCCGTGCGGATCGACGCCGATTGCCACCGCGATGTCGTGCACCTCGGCATTGGAAAACAGCCGGTCGCGATCGACCTCGAAAGTATTGAGCACCTTGCCGCGTAAGGGCAAAATCGCCTGAAATTCCTTGTTGCGTCCCTGTTTGGCAGAGCCCCCCGCCGAATCGCCCTCGACCAGAAACAGCTCGTTGCGTGCCGGATTGTATTCCGCCGCATCGGTCAGTTTTCCGGGCAAAACGGCGACCGATGAACCTTTTTTCTTCTCGATCTTCTGCGTCGATTTCATCCGGCTCTGCGCCTGACGGATGGAAATCTCGGCAATTTTCTTGCCGTATTCGATGTGTTCGTTCAGCCACAACAACAACGGATCGCTGACCATGCCGGACACCAGCTTCAGCGCATTGCGCGATACCAGCTTTTCCTTGGTCTGCCCCTGAAAGGACGGATCGAGCAGCTTGGCGGATAACACGAAACTCACGCGTGAAAACACGTCATCGGAGACCAGCTTCACCCCTTTGGGCAACATATTGTGCAAATCGATAAAGCTCTTGACCGCGTTGTAGATACCTTCACGCAAACCGGAATCGTGCGTGCCGCCCGACCAGGTTGGAATCAGATTGACATAAGATTCGCGCGTGATCGCGCCCTCTTCCGCCCAGACAAAAGCCCAGGCAGCCCCTTCACCTTCGACGAAGGAATCATCGCCGCCTTTGGGGATGTAGCGTTCACCGGTAAAGATAGGCGCGGCCAGCTCCTGATCTGCAAGTGCCTCGGCCAGATAGCCGCGCAAGCCGTCAGGATAAGACCAGGATTTCACCTCACCGGTCTTCTCGATGTTCAGCGTCACCGTCACACCGGGCAGCAACACGGCTTTGGCGCGCAGTGCGCGTTCCAGTTGCGCTAAATTCACCGCAGGACTGTCGAAATATTTCACATCCGGCCAGGCGCGCACGGAAGTTCCAGTCTTGCGCTTGGCGCAATTAGCCACCCGCGCCAGGGGACTGACCGCTACGCCGTTTTCGAAACGCAGATAATGTTCACCACCATCGCGATACACCGTGATCTCGACCGCCGTCGACAGCGCATTGGTAACCGCCACGCCGACGCCGTGCAGACCACCGGCAAATTTATAGGCACCACCGGATTCCTTATCGAATTTACCGCCGGAGTGCAGCACCGTGAAGGCGACTTCGACCACCGACACACCCTCTTCTGGATGGATACCAACCGGAATGCCACGACCTTCATCCTGCACGGAAACGGAACCATCCGCATGCGCAGTGACGATGATGTTCTTGGAAAACCCGGCCAGCGCTTCATCGCAGGCGTTATCCACCACCTCGGTGATAATGTGGTTTGGATTATCCAGCGTCGTATACATGCCGGGGCGCTGGCGCACCGGTTCAAGACCGCGCAGCACCTTGAATGACGACTCGTCATAGGTCGTACTCACACCCCACCCCTTTTATCGCCGTTGAATACCGTCATAAACATAACCATTTGAATTTATTATTAATTATAGTAAAACACTGCCACACTAAACGCCATATTACAAAATCTGTAAGCAACCGATACAGGTCAGTCTTATGGCGGGTCATTTTATCAGCTTGTCCGTCTAAAAACCTGCCGTTAGCGAACCTTTAGGGTGCACCCCGTGCTATGCTGTGCAACTGTCATTTGCCAGCAGAAAAGTCAGACTAAACCCTGGCGAACGACACCTGAATAAATTTAAATATTTGTTATTATTCAATAATATATAGCTAAACTATCACATGATCTTACGCAGCAGACCATCCGGATTCAAATTATTCTTTATTTTTCGCGGTTCGGTATTATCACAATTTTGGGGCGTACTACTGGTCAACATCGTACTGGCCACCATCGTGACATTGAGTCACGGCAATATCTACAGTCACAAAATCACGCTAACCGCGCTCCCATTCACCCTGATCGGTCTGCCATTAGCCATCTTCCTAGGATTTCGCAACAATGCAGCCTATGACCGCTACTGCGAAGGTCGTAAGTTGTGGGGTGAAATCGTCCTGCAGACCCGGAATTTTTCACGCCAATGCCTGAACTTGATTACCCACGATGCGCCACTAAACGCGCAGAGTGGACTTGCCGACATACGTCTCAGGATGATCTACCGCACCATCGCCTTCTCACATGCGCTGCGCCACCTGCTGCGTAACTCACAGGCCGACGACGAACTCAAACCACTGCTCGAATTTGACGAGTGGCAACATAGCGTACATTCAGCGAATATTCCGGACTATCTGATGCACCGCATGGGTCACGACCTACGGCTGTGCATGGATGAAAAACGCCTCGGCGATTGCCTAGCCGCCAGTATAGACGCAACGATGTCGGCTATCACCGCTGCCGCTGCGGCCTGTGAACGGATCAAGGGCACGCCCATCCCCTTTTCCTATACGCTAATGCTGCACAGAACTGCTTATCTGTACTGCTTTTTACTGCCATTTGGCTTGGTCGATACGTTAGGGTTTATGACGCCCTTTGTGGTGGGGATCGTCGCCTACACCTTTTTTGGATTGGATGCATTGGGTGATGAAATCGAAGAACCTTTTGGCGACTCGCCCAATGATCTGGCACTCGATGCGATCTGCAGGGGAATAGAAATCAATCTGCGCGACGCATTAGGCGAAACCCATCAACTCACACCCATGACGCCGGTCAATTACTGTTTGATGTAGCAATCAGCGGGCCAATGAGGCCAGTTCCTGTTCACTGAACCCCGCTGCACGGCGCGCGCTCAGGTTAAACGGGCCGCGCAACACGGGCGCTGCGTGCTCCTGAGCTAAACGGGTATAGGTGGCGACCGGTTCCAGTCCGCGCGCCTCGCACAGATAACCATACCAGCGATTACCGATCGCGACATGGCCGATTTCATCCCTCAGGATAATCTCCATGATGGCGGCCGCCGCCAGATCTCCGGCCTGAGCTAATTTATCGCGCAACGAGGGCACCACATCCAGACCGCGCGCCTCCATGGTACGCGGCACCAGCGCCATACGGGCGAGCACATCGAAACGGGTTTTGTCGGCCATTTCCCACAGACTGGCGTGTCCGGGGAAATCACCGTACACATGTCCCTGCGTTTTCAGATGTCCCGATAAAAGTGAAAAATGCAGCGCTTCCTCATCTGCCACCTGCAACCAGTCGGTGTAATAATCTGCCGGCATCCCGGCAAAGCGCCAGATCGCATCCAGCGCCAGATTGATCGCGGTAAATTCGATGTGCACCAGCGCGTGGATCAGAATCGCACGCCCCTCCAATGTCACCATGGAACGGTGTTTCACCAACCGGGGTGGAACCAGTTCAGGCTTATCAGGTATGCCGGGGATAGGCTGCGCAGTTTCCAAGACGGCAAGCGTATCCAGTTCGATTAACCCCGCGCGCCAATTCGTTGCCAAAGCCTGCACCCCCGCCACTTTTTGCAGCGGATCGGTTTCGGTCAGCCAATGCAACGCCGCCCGCCGCAATTCGTGTATTTGATCACTCATACAGGCGCCTTATTGAGCATCGCTTTTAATCTGGCCAGTTTATCCATGCCTTCATCCTTGGTGACCACCTGCACGGCATCCGCATGACCACCGGCGAACACCAGTTCGTCCTGCGGCATTTCCTCCATAAACCGGCTAGGCTCACACAAGGCCCAATCCTTGCCCCGCCGGCGACGCTTGCAGTAACTGATTTGCAGACTGCGCTCGGCACGGGTAATGCCCACATACATCAGGCGACGCTCTTCCTCTATCCCTTTGGCATCGCTGTCCCTGAACGGCAGAATATCTTCCTCCGCGCCGATGATGAACACATGAGGAAATTCCAGCCCCTTGGACGCATGCAAGGTGGAGAGCGAAACCACATCCGGTTCTTTGTCTTTGCCTTCCAACATATTGATCAGCGCGATAGTCTGTACCATGGCAATCAACGATTTGTCATCCGCCTCGGACTTGCGTTTTAACCAGCCGATAAAGTCATCCACGTTCTTCCATTTGCTCTCGGCCTGACGCGACTCGTGTGTGTCGTACAACCAGGCTTCGTAGTTGATCGCGCGCAGCAACTCATCGAGCAACTCACCGCAAGGATCAGATTCTGCCCTATCTTCCAACCTGTTGATAAATCTGCAAAATATCATCAAGTCTTCATACTGACGGGCGGGCAGCAAGGCTTCGACCTGCACATCGAAAGCCGCCTCGAACAAACTGATGTGGCGCGTCCCGGCATAGCTCCCGAGCTTCTCCAACGTGGTGTTGCCGATGCCGCGTTTAGGCGTGGTAATCGCGCGGATGAAGGCCGGATCATCGTCCGGATTGGCGATCAGGCGCAGATAGGCGGTGATATCTTTAATCTCAGGCTTATCAAAAAACGAGGTGCCACCGCTCACCGAATACGGGATGCGCTGGGTGCGCAACTGTTCCTCGAAGGCGCGCGCCAGATAATTACTGCGGTACAGGATCGCATAATCGGAAAATTTGGTCTGATGTTCAAACTTGTGGCTGATCAGCTTCATCACCACACTCTCCGCCTCATGCTCGTCATCTCGCGCGGCATAGATGCGGATCGGATCACCGATACCGTGATCGCTCCACAAGTTTTTCTCGAACACCTTGGTGTTGTGGTTGATCAGATGATTCGCCACCTTCAGGATGCGCTGCGAGGAGCGGTAATTCTGCTCTAACTTGATGACGCGCAGATTGCTGTAGTCGGTGCGCAGATTGTGTAGATTCTCTACGCTCGCGCCGCGCCAAGCATAGATCGCCTGATCATCGTCGCCCACGGCGGTAAACGCCGCCCGTGCGCCCGCCAGCAGTCGGGTCAGTTGATACTGACAATCATTAGTATCCTGATATTCGTCGATCAGCAAATAGCGCAGCTTATTCTGCCACCTCGCCAGCGCTTCAGGGTGCTGTTTGAACAGCACCACCGGCAGATGAATCAGATCATCGAAATCCACCGCCTGATAGGCGCGCAGCGTTTCCTGATAACGTTTGTAGATGCGCGCATAGGCTTCCAGTTCAGCGCTATCGGCGACCACCACGGCCTCATCCGGCGCGACAAACGCCGACTTCCAGTTGGAAATCTGTGTCTGTATGTCGCGAACTTCCTGCTTGTCGCCGGAATTGGTCAGTTCACTGATGATTTTCCACGTGTCGCTGGAATCGAAGATCGAAAACTGAGGCTTGTAACCTAACAGTTTCGCCTCCGCGCGCAGTATCGTCATGCCCAGCGAATGAAAGGTGCTCACCATCAGCCCCTTGGCATTCTTGCCCTGCAACAGATGTCCCACCCGCTCGCGCATCTCGTTGGCGGCCTTGTTGGTAAAGGTAATCGCGGCGATATTGCGCGCCTGATAGCCGCACTCTTCCACCAGATAGGCGATCTTGTGGGTGATCACGCGCGTCTTACCGCTGCCCGCGCCCGCTAATACCAGCAACGGGCCGTCGAGGTACATCGCGGCTTCGCGCTGCGCAGCATTGAGTTTACTTAACATAGCTTGATACGAGGGAATAAAAAGTATAGTGAAGATGTAAAAGACTAAGGTAAAAACATTCTGAATCGCCCGCCGTTGGCATTACTCAACGCGACGGCATAATCATCAGCCTAAAGCCGAAACTCGACGACTCCGATTTAAATAGTCCTAAACAATGGAATAAATCCATGCTTAGCGCATTGAAATTAAATAAAAACTATTATTCAATGAGTTAGAATAAATCCTGGTAGCGTACAGTAATCGGATAACGCCAATCCTTGCCATACCCTCGCTCGGTAATGCGCACCCCTACCGTTGATTGACGACGTTTGTATTCACTCAACTGTATCAATCTAACTACCCGGCGCACATCTGCCTCATGGTAACCCAGTGCAATGATTTCCGGGATAGCCATGTTTTGCTCGACGTAACTCTCCATGATGGCATCGAGCACCTCATAGGGCGGTAAATTATCCTGATCGGTCTGATCGGCGCGCAATTCGGCACTGGGTGCCCTGGTGATGATGCGTTCAGGAATCACGTAGCCTTGTGTATTGCGATATCGCGACAAGCGATACACCAGCATTTTACCCACGTCTTTGAGCACCGAAAATCCGCCCGCCATATCGCCATACAGCGTGGCATAACCGACGCTCATTTCGGACTTATTGCCAGTCGTCAGCACCAGTGAACCAAACTTATTCGACAATGCCATCAACAGCGTACCACGTATGCGTGCCTGCAAATTCTCTTCCGTTGTGTCTTCAGCCCGCCCCGCAAAGCTCGACTGCAAGGTATTCAGATAGCCTTGCAAGATCGGCTCGATAGAAAATTCATCGTATTTCACGCCGAGTATCCTGACCATTTCACGCGAGTCATCCAGACTAATCTGCGCCGTATAGGGAGAGGCCATCATCACCGCATGTACCTTATCAGCCCCTAGCGCATCGACTGCGACCGCAAGCGTCAAGGCGGAATCGATACCGCCAGATAAACCCAGCAACACACCGGGAAAACGATTTTTACCAATATAATCCTTCACACCCAAACACAGAGCCCGATATACGCCTGCCTCCAAGTCCGGCAGCGCAACCATTTCACCGACGGGCTGCGCATCGACGGACAAAATTAATATTGACAAGGCCTCGGTAAACACATCGCATTGCGCCGTCAATTTGCCGGCACTGTCGAGGGCAAATGAGCCCCCGTCAAACACTAACTCGTCCTGACCGCCGACCATGTTCGCATAGACGACCGACATACCAGTCTCATCGACCCGGGATCGCAGCGCTTCGTATCGAGCATCCTGTTTATTCATGGCAAATGGTGAGGCATTCAACACCAGCAAAACTTGCGCGCCAGCCTCATGTGCCCTTTGCGCAGCCTCAGGATGCCAGACATCCTCACAAATGTTGATGCCAAAACAAATCCCATCTATTTCAAACGTGACTGCTTGTTCGCCGCGAGAAAAATAACGTTCCTCATCGAATACCGAATAATTGGGCAGTGCGTGTTTGAGGTAAGTGGCGACCACCCTGCCATCTCGCAAAAGGGATGCTGCGTTGTAGCGCTTACCGTCATGCTCATGCGGATGACCGACGATCACGGCAACACCTGAAATACCAGCGGCCAGTTCGTTCAAGGCCTCGCTACATGCCTGAAAAAATCCGTTTCTTAGCAACAAATCTTCCGGTGGATAGCCGCACAAACTCAGCTCCGGCGTCAGCATCAATTGCGCACCAGCGTCATGAGCCTGCCGGGCACAATTTAAAATTCGAGAACAGTTTTCTTTCAGATCACCTAATACACAATTGATTTGTGCGATTGCCAGTTTCATATTTTCACTAAAAAACATTAAGGTAATGCATCTTATTCCATTTAGCTCGTATGTAAATGAAAAATAGTCGTAAAAAAAGCGGGCTGTTTCCAGCCCGCTTTTTTAACACCAGAACAATTACTCAGTTACACGCACTTGCTTAGATTCTTTAACAACAGAAGTGATTTCAACACGACGGTTTAATGCACGACCAGCCTTAGTCTTGTTGTCAGCAACAGGACGGACTGATGCTTCACCCTTAGTAGAGATGCGATCAGCCGAAACACCCTTCTTGACCAGGTAAGCCTTGACAGAAGCTGCACGTGCAACCGACAGCTTTTGGTTCAGTTTTGCAGAACCTGTGCTGTCCGTGTGACCGGAAACAGCCAAGTTAGATTCCTTATATTTCGCTGCAAATTCAACAACTTCATTCAACTTCTTATCAGCGGTACGCATCAATTTTGCAGAGTTAGTCGCGAAATTTGCGCCTTCGATTGTCACTGGCTTGTCAGAGAAAATCGTCTTGAAAGACTCTTTAGGCGCAACAATAGGTGCAGGTGCTGCAACCGGTGCTGGTTTAGCAACTTCCTTAGCCACAACCGGTGCGGCAACAGCAGCTACGACTGCAACAGGGGCAACATAAGGGCTGTCGAAGTAATAATTCACACCAATGGTGAAGTTATTGTTGTTCAACTTAGTACCGTTAGATTTGCTCGACGTGTTGGTGTATTCACCGGCCAAACTCCAGTGCGCAGCGATTTTGTACTCAACACCCAAACCCAGATGAGCGCCCGAAGAAGAACCCGTCAAACCGTTACCGGTGAAACGACTGGATGCGTAACCCAGTTTTGCATAAGGCAGCCAGTTGCCAGAAGGTAGACCTAGCTTGAGGTCAACACCGTAGACATCGCTACCGTAATTATTTACGACGCCAGCAGGCGTACTACCATGAGTCTTCTTCTGATTGAAATCAGCAAAACCATCCACGCCCAACAGGAAATTACCCTTATCCCAGTTGTAACCGCCTTCAATACCATAGGTATTTCCGCTAGCCTTACTAAAGTTAGGTTGCAGCGCTGTTCCGCTAGCCGCAACATCAGAGCGGTTAGAACCTGCTTTCGCACCAACCCAGCTACCGGAAAATTCACTGGCTTGTGCAACAGAAATACTCAACAGCGCAGCTGCGAGGGTGATAGTCATTGTGCTTTTTTTCATCATTACTTCCTAGTTTAAAATTTAAAAATAGTTTACTTCTATACAGGGTGAAGACCTGACTTAACAGGCAACGCAAGCGCGGCATTCTACACCCGCGTATAGACAAAGTTCAAAGGCGAACTTCAATTATTCGGTGACAGGCACTTTCTTTTCTTCCTTGATCACAGAACGCACCACCACACGGCGATTTTGTGCGCGCCCTGCTTCAGTGTTGTTATCCGCAATCGGTTGATCGAAGCCAAAACCTTCGGTCGTGATGCGTTTAGCGGAAACTCCGCGTTTGACCAGCGCATCTTTGAAAGCAGTTGCACGACGTACAGACAACTTCATGTTGTACGCTTTTTTTGACGTCGCCGCACGGAAGTCGGTGTGACCTGAAATCGTCAGTTGCGCATCGGGGTAACGCTTGGCAAAGTCAGATACATCATCCAGCGTCTTTTTCGCCGCCGCATTCAACTTAGCCGACTTAGCATCGAAGTTAACACCCGAGTAAGTGACCGGCTTTTCTTCCAGTAAGGTCTTCCAGACAGTTTCTTTAGGTTGAGGCTTGGCTTCTACAGGAACTGCAACTTGAGGTATGACAACAGCAGGTGTAGAGACAACCTTAGGCGCTTTTTTAACAACGGGAGCAGCAGGCTTCACCGCAGCAATGGCTGCTACGATCGGTGCCACACGAGGCGTATCGAAGTAGTAATTGATGCCTAGGGTTACATTGTTGTTCGTTGACTTCAGGCCGGTTGATTTTCCAGCCATAGAGGTAAATTCACCCGCCACACTGAAATGAGGTGCAAACTTGTACTCAACACCCAACCCTAAATGTACGCCTGAAGCATTGCCTGTCAAAGCGCCTCCCGTCCATTTATTGGAACCAAAACCCAACTTCGCGTAAGGCAGCCACTGGCCTTTAGGCAAACCCGCCTTTAAATCCGCCCCGACCACATCGCTACCGAAGTTAATCGTACCCGCTGAACTTGTATGATCGACCTTCTGATTATAATCAGCGAAGCCATCCACGCCCAGCAATATGCTGTTTACATCCCAGTTATATCCGCCTTCAAAACCATAGGTACTGGCATTTGCAGAACCCAGCGCAGCACCGGCGTTGGTTACATCAGAACGATTGACACCGGCCTTAGCACCCACCCAACCACCCGTGAATTCACTGGCTTGCCCTACTGACACACTGAGCAGCGTCGCGGCCAAGGCCATCATCATGGTACTTTTTTTCATTATTATTCCCTAAATATTAAAATCAGTTAGCCGTTGAGCACCGAAATAAACGCTTTTTCAAAAAAGTTGAAGCCAGTCTGCGGCCTCAAAAAATTTTCATACCCCGTTAGATTAATGATTATCCACGCCGTGAGCAAGCAGAAAGTAATATCCAGCCTTAAACGCAACGATTTTAAGCAGAAAATCCATTTAAAGCAGCATCGCCCGCTGGCGCCTTGCCTCAAACAAACAGATACCGGTGCTCACCGATACATTCAAACTCTCCACACTACCCAACATCGGAATGCGCACTAATTCATCACAGGTCTCCATCGTCAAACGGCGCAAACCTTCTCCTTCTGCACCCAAAACAATCGCCAGCCCGCCGGTGTGTTTGAAGCTATGCAAGTCCTGTTTCGCCTCACCGGCAGCCCCGACCACCCAGATATTCTGTTCTTTCAACTCGCGCAAGGTGCGCGCCAGATTGGTGACCGTAATATAGGGTACGGTTTCTGCCGCTCCGCACGCCACTTTTTCAACTGTTGCCGTGATGCCCACTGCACGATCCTTAGGCGCAATCACCGCATGCACGCCAAAGGCATCCGCACTGCGCAGACAGGCACCCAAATTATGAGGATCCTGAATGCCGTCCAGCACCAGCAGCAATGGCGGCTCAGTGAGTGTGTCCAGCACATCGGACAAATGCTGCACACGGCGCGCCGCATCGACACGGGCCGCGATACCCTGATGGCGAGCGCCCCCCGCCATGCCATCCAGACGAGCGCCATCTACAGGAATTACGCGCACACCGCTCGCCTCAGCCAGTTTGATCAGATCGCGCATGCGCGGGTCCTGACGCCCTGATTGTTGATAAATTTCCATCACACCATCCGGATTTTGACGAATCCGCGACGTCACCGCATGAAAACCATAAATAAGTCTTAAATCAGCCATGCTTTTTCTTCCCCTTTGTTTTCTTAGGCTTCGCTGTCGACTCTGCATTGACCTCGGCCACCACGCCATCCAACACAAAGTCAATCTTGGTGCTTTCCATATCCACCTTGACGACACGCACTTCGACCCGATCTCCCAGACGATAACTTTGTCCGGTACGCTCACCCAACAAGTGATGTTTGGCCGCATCGTAATGGAAGTAATCCTTACCCAGTTCAGAAATATGCACCAAACCTTCGACGTACAAGTCATCCAGCGAGACAAACATACCAAAACTGGTGACCGACGAGACAGAACCGGTAAACACGCTGCCCAGATGGTCGCGCATATAAAAACACTTCAACCACGCCTCAACATCACGGGTCGCGTCATCTGCGCGTCGTTCGGTCATCGAGCAATGGATACCTAGCTCCGCCCACTTCTGTGCCGGCTTGTATTGCTTACCCTGCAATACCGCTTTAATGGCACGATGCACCAGCAAATCCGGATAACGTCTGATCGGCGAGGTAAAGTGCGCATAAGCCTCGTAACCCAGCCCGAAGTGGCCAATATTCTCAGGTTCATACTTAGCCTGACGCAAGGAGCGCAACATCACCGTCTGCAGCAAACCCGCATCAGGACGACCCTTGATTTTCTTGAGTAATTTTGAGTAATCCGCCGCCTGCGGGTCATCATCTCCAGTCAATCCAAGACCGAACTCTTTCATAAATTCACGCAAAGCTTCCAGTTTTTCCGGTGTCGGCCCCTGATGAACACGGTACAAAACAGGATGATGATGCTCATGCAGGAATCCCGCCGCGCACACATTGGCGGCAAGCATACATTCTTCGATCAACTTGTGCGCATCGTTGCGTACCACGGGGACAATGCGATCTATCTTACCCTGATCGGTGAAAATCATCTGCGTCTCAACCGTTTCAAAGTCAATCGCACCGCGCTTGTCACGCGCCTTCAACAACTTCTGGAACAAATCATATAAATGTTGCAGATGAGGCACGATCGCCTTGTTTGCTAAGGCCAGCTCGCCATCGGGCTGCGCCAGCATCTCGGCCACCTGGGTATAAGTCAGGCGCGCATTGGAGTACATCACCGACGGATAAAAACGGTATTTACCAATCTCACCGCTATTACTGATATGCATATCGCAAACCATGCACAAGCGATCCACTTGCGGATTCAATGAACACAGACCGTTAGACAACTCCTCCGGCAGCATCGGGATCACGCGGCGCGGAAAATACACCGAATTACCGCGCAAAATCGCCTCGCGATCCAAGGCATCATTGCTCTGCACATAATGGCTGACGTCGGCAATCGCCACCACCAGACGGTAACCGCCCTTTTCCGGCGTGCAATACACGGCGTCATCAAAGTCCCGCGCCGTCTCACCATCTATGGTCACCAGCGGCAGATGCCGAATATCCTCGCGTCCGGCCCAATCGTCAGGTGCAACCACAGGCGAGATGGCTTTCGCCTGTTTTTCCGCGTCATGCGGAAATTCGTGCGGCAGATCGTGTTTGCGCAAAGCGATCTCAATCTCCATGCCCGGATCGGCGTAATTACCCAGCACCTGTACGATACGACCAATCGGCTGCGCATGCTTGTCCGGATGCTTGATGATTTCCAGTATCACAACCTGCCCTGCTTGAGCGCCGCCCACCCCACCTGCTGCGACCAGAATATCCTGGGTGATGCGGCGATTCTCGGCAACCACAAACTGAATACCATGCTCCTCAAACAAACGACCCACCACTTTGTTGTTTGCCCGTTCCAACACCTCGACGATCTTGGCTTCAGGACGACCGCGACGATCGACCCCACCCTGACGCACCATCACCACATCGCCGTTCAAGACTTGATGCATTTCCTTTTCAGACAAAAACATATCAGGACTGCCGTCTTCAGGAATCAGAAAGCCGAAGCCGTCAGGATGACCTTGCACCTTGCCCTTGATCAAATCCAGCTTATCCATCACGCAGATCGCACGTTTACGATTGCGCATGATCTGACCATCTCGTTCCATCGCACGCAATCGGCGGGAGAACAGATCTTCTTCATCGCGCTCGATAAGCAACATATCAAGCAGCTCATCGTCACTCATAGGGGCACCCTGCTCGTTCAAAATCTGCAAAATAAATTCGCGACTCGGCAGCGGATGTTCATATTGTTCACGCTCGCGCTCGAGGTGAGGATCCTGCAAACGTAAATTATTTTTCTTTTTCATTGACAATTTTTCCTTTAGCTATAAAATGCGCGGCTTCAGCAAGAAACATTGCTTGCCCAGATGGCGGAATTGGTAGACGCGCACGGTTCAGGTCCGTGTGCCGTAAGGTGTGGAGGTTCGAGTCCTCTTCTGGGCACCAGATAAGTAAGGCCAGCGCAAGCTGGCCTTTTCTTTTGAGCACAGAAAGTAAAGCAACTGCTTGCTTTACGACAGGACTCGAAGGGCAGCCGGTATTACGGATGCCGGGGTCGCGCAAGCGTGACCGAGCCTCTTCTGGGCACCAGATAAGTAAGGCCAGCGCAAGCTGGCCTTTTCTTTTGAGCACAGAAAGTAAAGCAACTGCTTGCTTTACGACAGGACTCGAAGG
>CAISHO010000091.1 GCA_903885165.1 uncultured Nitrosomonadales bacterium
GCCTCAAAATCTTCCAGGTAATGACTAACATCCTGCGACCCGGTATCAGACTGAATACTCGCCAGCATATCGGCGAACTCGGCCTCCAATCGGGAACGCGTATGCACATCCGCCGCACGCAAACGGGCGACCAGACTATCCTTTTCCTGTAGTTTCAAGCGCTGCTCCTGCCGGCGCGCCTCGACCCGATTCTTAACCTTGCCGACCAGACTATCAAAAAAACTCAGCGTCACCTGTTCGCGGGCCTGTTGCTCGGTCGATGCCGGATTTTCGATGGTATGGCTGGTGAAATAAACCACACTCTGCACCACATCCCGCTGCAATAACGTGCCCGAATACTCCATACCTAACAAGGTCTTTTCGACGCGACGCATCCCCATCAAGGCATACAATTCATCCGCATCGGGATTATGATGGTAATACTCCTGCAAGGCGCGACTGGCGCAAAACGCATCGGTGACGAAATCGGCAGATGGAAACAGAGCGTGAACCAGCGCATCTTTCGCATAGGATTCACGGTTAATTTCCACAGGGCCGGGCACCAGCGCCGCCAGACTGCTCGCATACGCCAAGGCATGTGCGACCGATTTTTGATAATGGGCTTGATAACCGCTGGTCTGCATCAACCGTGGCTCAACCTGACTGAGTGCGCGCTCAATAGCTGTCAACAAGGCCGGATCATCGTTTCCCTGCTCATGCCCAAATAACTGCCCTAACCAACTCATTTCTACCCCTCTTACCCTGACTGACTGTGCGCCAAGCAACAGTTTACAGCAAGCCGAATGGACAAAATGCAGGCATCCGGGTTTATCGGCAACTTGCCGCAAGTTGCCAGCCAAATTGACCTTGTAACACCAAAGGAGTTAGGGACATATGCACTACTTTCCAGTATCCTACACACTGCGTTGATTCAACGAACCCCGATGAAAAAACATTACACTTGGATAACAATTTCCCTGCTAACCACCCTGTTTCTGGGAGGTGGCGGTTTGGTGTATGTTGACTGGCGAGATACGACCGAAATCCCCCCTCCCGCCGCACCGGCACCTAACACCACCTCATCAGAAGCCATCACCCCGATTCCTCTTAATCACTCACTCGACGCCAGAAAAGTAGCATTAGGCGCACGTCTGTTCAACGATACAGTACTATCCGCCGATGACACGGTGTCCTGCGCCCACTGCCACAATCTTGCAACCGGCGGAGTAGACCGCCTGACACACTCAAGGGGCATCAGCGGCAAGGAAGGCAACATCAATGCGCCCACCGTATTTAACAGTGGATTTAATTTCCGCCAGTTCTGGAATGGCCGTGCAGAAACACTGGAGGAACAGGTTGACGGGCCATTACATAACCCGCTTGAGATGGCTGGCAGTTGGCCGCAAGCCATGGAGAAACTGTCTACCGATACGCAATACGTCGCCGCATTCAAAGCCATCTACCGGGACGGCATACAAGCGCACAACGTCAAAGATGCAATCGCCACCTTCGAGCGTTCACTGATTACGCCGAATTCCCGCTTCGACCAGTTTCTGCGCGGAGATCAGGCGGTGCTGAACCATGAAGAACAGGCGGGGTTTCTGCTCTTCAAACAAATCGGCTGCACCAGCTGCCATCAGGGCATCAATATCGGCGGTAACATGTATCAGCAACTGGGCATCATGGAGGATTATTTTGCGGTACGCGGCAATGTAACCGAAGCCGATATGGGACGCTACAACGTCACCAAGCTCGAACAGGATAAGCATTTTTTCAAAGTCCCCTCGCTGCGCAACATCGCCGTCACCCCGCCCTATCTGCACGACGGTTCGGCCAAAACACTGGAGGACGCTGTGCGTATCATGGCGCGCTTCCAGCTCGGCAAAGAGCTCACACCCGCAGAGATGAGCCGCGTGGTCGCTTTCCTGCACACGCTAACCGGCGAATATCTCGGTAAACCGCTCCTATGAGGCGGCTCAAGGAGCCATCGGGATATGCCGATTTGTACCGGATGAGTGCGGCGATACTAGCGGCCGTTCTGCTGGTATTTCTGTTTATCTTCACCCAACCCATCGACCTGCGCCAGCACAACAATTTATTAAATAATTTCAAAAATTTACACAGCGACGAAGCAAGACTCGGCGAGACCGTACTGGAATTAAACTTCAGCTTATCCAATAATTACGATCAGATCAATCTCATCATCAGCCACATACGAAGCACGGTTAAAGAACTCAAAGAAGGACCCGCCGCCGCCAATTTGCGCAAGGACATCGAGTTCCGGCAAAAATTGCAGGTGCTCGACGAACGCCTGCCCATCCAGGTTGCCGCACTGGAACGCTTCAAGTCATCGAACGCGGTATTAAAAAACTCGCTGATTTACCTGCCCCGCGCAAGAGATGATATGAAACGGGATCTCCCGCCGGGAACCCTTGCACACGAACTGCTCGATGGCTTGGTCGAACAAGTATTGCTCAATCGCATTCGCGGGGGACGAATTGAACATCTGGATTTCGATGCCACACTGAATACCGTACAAAACGAAACCGCTCATCTGCCCGCCAGTTTCCAAAATCGACTGAAACATCTGCTCCACCATATGCGCCAGATTGATCAGATTGAACGCGACATGCCGGCGCTGATACAACAGTTAACCAAAACCTATACTGAAACCGCAGAACTTGCCGAAGCCTATCAACACTATTACAACCGTCAGCAGCAAAGCGCAGCGACTTACCGTATCTTCCTGTTATTGTTCACTCTTGCCTTGTTAGCCTATGCGATTTTGGCGCTCATCCGGATCCGCCAGCAATCTCGTTCCCTGAAATTAGCCGCCAGCGTGTTCGCATCAGCTTCAGAAGGGGTCATGATTACAGACACCAATGGCACGATACTGGATGTCAACGAGGCCTTTACACTCGTGACCGGCCATAGCCGTGAATCCGTGCTGGGTAGAAACCCGCGCCTGCTGCAATCAGGTTTACAGGATCACGCTTTTTATCAGGATTTGTGGTCATCCGTCAGAGAGACCGGTCTGTGGCAAGGCGAAATATGGAACCGGCGTAAAAACGGAGAAATCTACCCCGAATGGTTGACCATCACCACCGTAAAAGACAGCGATGGCATGGTCAGCAACTATGTGGGCATTTTTAGTGATTCAACCAAGAGCCGAGCCGCCGAGAAAGAGATCCAGCATCTCGCCTTCTACGATCCGCTGACACAGTTACCTAACCGGCGCCTGCTGCTGGATCGGCTGCAACAGGCGCTGGCCTCCTGCACCCGCAGCGGAAAACAAGGTGCGTTGCTGTTCATCGATTTGGACAATTTCAAAGTCATCAATGATACGCTGGGGCACGACAAAGGAGATCTGCTCCTGCTGCATGTCGCGCAACGCCTGACACAGTCTGTGCGCGAGTGTGACACCGTGGCCCGCTTAGGCGGCGATGAATTTGTGGTCATACTAGCAGATATTAGTGCACACAAGTTGGAAGCCGCCGAGCAAACCGAAACGGTCGGTATGAAAATCCTCAGGGCACTCAATCAACCTTACCAACTCACTAACCATGAATATTACGGCTCATCGAGTATCGGCGCGACCCTGTTCAACAACAATCAACAGTCGGTCGATGAACTGTTCAAACAAGCCGATATTGCCATGTATCAGGCCAAGAATGAGGGCCGCAACGCCCTGCGTTTTTTCGATCAACAGATGCAGGATGTGATTAACGAGAGCGCGGTGTTGGAAGATGAGTTACGCAAAGCCATTGAAACCAGTCAATTTTGTTTGCACTACCAGATTCAGGTGGACGAATCTCACCGGCCGCTGGGCGCAGAAGTATTGATCCGCTGGATAAAGCCCGGAAAAGGCCTGATCCCGCCGGCACTGTTCATTCCACTGGCTGAAGAAAGCGATTTGATACTACCCATAGGCTGGTGGGTACTGGATACCGCCTGTGCGCAAATCAAGGCATGGGAAAACAACGAACTCGCCCGCGAACTGGTTCTAGCGGTCAATGTAAGCAGCAAGCAATTGCGTCAACCCGATTTTGTTGCGCAAATTGCCAGTCTGGTGCAGCACCACGCCATCGAACCAAAACGCCTTAAACTGGAGCTTACCGAGAGCATGCTGCTCGAAAATATCGAACACACTGTGCTCACCATGACGGCGTTGAAGGAGATCGGTGTACAAATTTCGCTGGACGATTTTGGCACCGGCTATTCATCGCTGCAATATTTGAAGCGCCTGCCACTCAATCAACTCAAAATCGACCAGTCGTTTGTCCGGGATATTGCCACCGACAGCAACGACAAAGCGATCGTGCGCACCATCATCGTGATGGCACACAGTCTGAATCTGGAAGTCATCGCAGAAGGTGTGGAGACCGAAGAGCAAAAGCAATTTTTATACGATTCAAATTGCACGCACTATCAGGGCTATCTTTTTAGCAA
>CAISHO010000092.1 GCA_903885165.1 uncultured Nitrosomonadales bacterium
GCCTCCGACGATCTGGCCAGCGGCCGTTCCACCTTCATGGTAGAAATGACTGAAGCGGCCAACATTCTGCACAATGCCACCGACAAGAGTCTGGTGCTGGTCGATGAAATCGGACGCGGCACCTCCACCTTCGATGGTTTAGCCTTGGCCTACGCCATCGCACGCCATTTGCTGGAGAAAAATCGCAGCTATACGCTGTTTGCTACGCACTATTTTGAATTGACCCGACTGTCAGAGGAATTCCTGCAACTGGCCAACGTGCATCTGTCAGCGATCGAACATCAGCACAGCATCGTATTTTTGCATTCGGTTGAGGAAGGGGCAGCCAGCCAGAGCTACGGCTTGCAAGTGGCCGCCCTAGCGGGTGTGCCAGCCCAAGTCATCAAGATGGCAAAAAAACAACTGCGCGTATTGGAGCAAAACAGTGCAAGCGCCAGCCCGCAAGGCGATTTATTTGCCGCGATACCGGACATCCCGGAACTGGAAGAACATCCGCTGCTGACCGCCTTGCGCGATGTACAACCGGATGAACTGAGCCCGAAAGCCGCGCTGGAAATACTGTATAGCTTAAAAAAATTAGCGGTTTAAGCGCACCGAGGATGAACCCATCGCCACCCCTGGTTGTTTCCATTTCAGGCCACGGTTTCGGTCATGTCGCGCAGACCGCACCGATACTGAACCGCATGCATCAAATCATGCCGACGTTACGCATGACCGTGCGCTCTTCCGTGCCGCTCGAACATCTGCGTACGCGGATTCGAGCACCCTTCGAGCATCGTTGCAGCTCGGGCGACATCGGCATGGCTATGTCTTCGGCTGTGGAAATTAACGTTGAAAAGACGCGCGCCGCTTACCGGGAATTTCACGCCAACTGGGATGCGCGCGTCAAGGAAGAAGGCGCACTACTCCTCGAACTCAAGGCTGACATGGTATTTTCCAACGTCGGCTATCTGGCGCTGGCAGGTGCGCAGCAGGCAGGTATCACGAATGCCGCACTGTGCTCTCTCAATTGGTCGGACATCTACCGTCACTGCTGCGGCAATGACGAGATTACCAGCCAAATACAGTCTTGTTACGCCGGCACTGATGCCTTCCTGCGCGCCACTCCAGGCATGGAGATGAGCGACCTGGCACAGCGAGTTCCGGTAGCGCCCATCGCTGAAATCGGCACCAACCGGCGCGATGAACTCTTTGCGCACCTGAAACTATCGACACAGGAAAAACTGGTGTTAATCAGTATGGGCGGAATCAGCAGTCGCCTACCGATAGATGACTGGCTAAGAATTGAAGGCGTGCGCTATTTGGTACAGGATCAAGTCCGTCATCCCGACGCATTTAGCTTCAAAAATCTACCTTTTACATTCAACGAGTTAATCAGCAGCTGCGATGTAATGCTCTGCAAACCCGGCTATGGAAGTTTTGTTGAAGCCGCATGCAGCGGCGTACCCGTGCTATATGTTACCCGGCCGGACTGGCCTGAGTCCCCAGCCTTGATAGCATGGTTGCAACAGCATGGCGTTTGCCGGGAAATTTCAAATGACGCATATCAGCAGGGTAGCATCGCCGATGAACTTAAATCGGTCTGGGCGCAAACAGCGCCGACAAAAGTAATTCCAAACGGCGCTCATCAGGTTGCCGACTGGCTCTTCGAAAAACTTTCCCGTTCGGGTGATTGATTTATCTTCGCCCGCAAGGCAGGATGCGACTTCTCATCCCTGCCAGAATACACATGATAGATTACATTTTTTTCGATGAAGCACTACGCGAACGGTTCGTTGCCTTCGCACAAACGCGCAACGTGCCCTGCACCGTAGCCGATGACAACTTGGGCTTGCTGGCATCGATTCCCGAAACATTTCCAGAAGAATTGATCGACGAACTGGAAGACCACTACGAACAACTACAGGATGAACAAGCCGATCTGAGCCATTCTGTAGGGGAATTCAATCGTCTGGCCGGTTTCCGCTTCAATCTGCCCGATGGACAGTCGCGCATGTTGCCGTTACAAACCCACATCGCCAATCGTCTGCTGGCCAACTTCACGCTGGAAGAAATACAGAACCTGTTCGAATCCGTAGCCCGGTGCACCGTTAATCCCGGCGAAGAACGTCTATGCAAAATACTCGCCGCACAGAGTTAAAACGATAAAAAAGGGGCATGTTTCCATGCCCCTCTATTTACTGCACTTCTGAAACAAAGCGGAATTCGCGAGTGTTGCAAAGCAACCAACTCGCATCCCTAACCACAATCCTCTCCCGCCTGCGGGCGAGGATGCAAACGAATCGCTGTGCGAATTTGGTTAATTTGCGCTCGTTCAGCTTAGTGCAAATGACCACCTTCTTCATGCACATGACCGTGCTCAATCTCTTCAGCCGTTGCAGGACGGACACCGGTCACCGTGCAGATGAAAGTCAGTGTCTTGCCAGCCAGCGGATGATTGCCATCTACCGTCACTTCGTCGTCGTTCACTTCAACCACCGTGTACAAGATGAAATCTTCATCATCTGACTCTTCGGGTGCGCCTTCGAACTGCATACCAACGGCCACATCGGCAGGGAAAGAACTGCGCGCTTCGACTTCAACGAGCTCGTGCTCATATTCGCCAAAACCATCATCCGGCTTCAGCGTCACGTTGCAATGATCGCCGATGCGTTTGCCGTGCAGCGCTTCTTCGACTAAAGGAAAAATACCATCATAACCACCGTGCAAGTAACTAATTGGATCTTCGACGTTTTCTACCAGTTCACCTTCAGAATCAAACAATTCGTAACGCAACGAGACGACGGAGTCTTTTTCAATTTTCATTTCATTTCCTTTATCAACTATTAAGAATTCTTAGTCAGGCGATCTCAATGGGTATTAAATCGCCACGATAATGACCGCCATACATGGCCAATATAAACATCGCTGCATTTTAAACACTTTGTCTGGCGCTTCCTAATTAATTTTTTACTGGCGTCAAAATACTGCGCGACTATAATATCCCGCATGAAAACGATACCCACTCTGCTAGGCCCACTCAGCGTTGATGAATTTCTTCGCGACTATTGGCAAAAAAAACCACTGCTGATACGCGGTGCGATCCCCGATTTTGCAGGACTGCTCACTCCGCAGCAGGCCATCGAATTAGCCTGCACCGAAGACGTCCAAGCGCGACTGGTGATACAGCGCAAGGGGCAATTCGAACTACAACAATCGCCCTTTGAACCGCAAGACTTCAAGGGCTTGAGCAAAACCAAATGGACCGTGCTGGTACAGGGTTTAAACCACCACTTGTCCACGGCTACCGAACTGTTAAAGCAATTCGATTTCATCCCCCATGCGCGCCTCGACGACCTGATGGTAAGCTATGCCCCTACGGGCGGCGGAGTCGGCCCTCATTTCGACGCCTACGATGTATTCTTGTTACAGGGACTGGGACACCGGCGCTGGCAGATTTCTACTCAAGCCGACCAGACATTGATAGAGGGCGCACCGCTGCGCATCCTGAAAGACTTTAAAATCGAACAGGAATGGGTGCTGGCGCCAGGTGATATGTTGTATCTGCCGCCACACTGCGCACACAACGGCATCGCCGAAGACGAGTGTATGACCTATTCGATTGGTTTCCGCACCCCCGCATATCAGGAACTGGCTGAACAATTTTTGGTGTATTTGCAGGACAGAATCTGCGTGGAAGGCATGTATGCGGATCCTGAATTAAAAACGCAAACCCACCCCTCGGAAATCAGCGCAGGCATGCTCACACAGGTTGAGGGTGCCATCAAACAAGTGCGTTGGGACAAGGAAGACATCGCCAACTTCCTGGGCTGTTACTTGAGCGAACCTAAGCCGCATATCTTTTTTGACAGCCCGGAATCCGGAATCAGCCCGAGTAAATTCAAAAAACAATTTAAAAACAAAGGATTGGAACTAGATCTAAAAAGTCAAATGCTGTGCCATGCCGGCAGCATCTTCATGAATGGCGAAGCAAACCAAGTTCTGGAAGAGAATTACCCCTTGCTGCGCGAACTGGCAGACCATCGCACGATCGCCGCACCCGCCGCCTGTTCGGATGAATTGCTGGAACTGCTCTACCAGTGGTATCTGGATGGTTATCTTTATCCGCTATAAATCGATACCCCTATCATGACAGCGCTGCAACATACCCATCTGGAAGGCATAGCGGAATATGCTGACGCACTGGATACCGTGTGTAGGCAGGCGAAACACGACTTATACCTTTTTGAAAAAAATTTTGACGGACTGGGTTTCAACTCAGAAGCCCGCTACGAGACTTTACGCCAGTTTTTACTCGGCGGTAATAGCTTGCATATACTGGCGCACGACACGCACTATTTAACCACGCTGTGCCCGCGCGTGATGATGTTGCTGCGCCAGTTTGATCAACGCATGGCGATCCGTCAAACAGCGAAACACCAGTTGCACATCACGACCCCGTTTTGCGTAGCCGACAACACGCACTACGTACGCCGCTTTCACTTTGATGATCCACGAGGACTGCTGGCCCTCAACGATCCAGAAAATGCATGCACACTGGCATCACAATTCATGGAAATGTGGCGCAGTTCACATTCCAATATACCCATAAGTACATTAGGCCTATAAAAAAATCATATATTTACTGGATTTTTCTAAAATTACTGGTAGAATGCCGCGACTTTGATTTTGGCTGAACGGCGAAGTCGAACACCTCTTTTTATTACGATTAACTTAACTTAAGGAAACTTACCATGAAATTATCTGCTCTCGTTGCTGCTCTGTTGGCTCTTGCTTTGACTGCTTGTGGCGAAAAAGCTGCTGCTCCTGCTGCTCCTGCTGTTGAAGCTCCAGCTGCTGCTGCTCCTGCTGCAGCTCCTGCTGCTGAAGCTGCATCTGCTCCAGCTGCTGCTGAAGCTGCTGCTCCAGCTGCTGCTCCAGCTCCAGCTGCTAAGTAAGCAACTGCTTCTGGCATAAAAAACCGGCGAAAGCCGGTTTTTTTTCGCTTAAAACAACGAACGCATAGCGCAACTATCATTCAGCAATTTTACGGTCTCATCGTTTAGTTGCGTGGAAAGCCCCCTGCGAGCTTGTTGTAAGTGGATGATGGTCTAGCCGTACAATCCTTAAACCTGAATCACATGATTTCCCGCCAGCCAAACCCTTCCTCTTGATCCGCCACACCGATCCAGCTCTCAGTACAATTCAACACCGCCGACAAAGCCCCAGCCGCCAACTCAGAAGTATTGTTGCTTGCACTCAGATGCGCCGCGACGATATGCTGCAGATGACTGACATCGAGCTTTGCCAGAATATCTGCAGCCTCCCCGTTACTCAGATGCCCCAAGCGTCCGCCCACCCGCTGCTTGAGACTGTAGGGATAATCACCGTCTCGCAACATATCACTATCGTGATTGCATTCGAGCACCAGTGCGTGACAGGCACTCAGCATCGCCTCGATATGTAACGTACCGCACCCCGCATCCGTCAGCACCGCAAGACGCCTCGCCCCGTCGCTAAACACAAACTGCACAGGTTCATTTGCATCGTGCGGCACTGGATAAGGCTGAATCTCCAGATTCCCGATAGCAAATGCCTGATGCACATTGATCTCGTGAATGTCAGTTATATCAGCGAACGCGCTAGGTTTTGCACGCCGCGTACCGTGCGTAAGCCAAACCGGCAAATTAAATTTTCGCGCCAGACGTGCCACACCGGCGATGTGATCACCGTGCTCATGTGTCACCACGATACCGTTCAATTGCGCCGGCAGAACACCCAGACGAGCCAGGCGCGCGATGCTATCTTTCAGACCGAAGCCGCAGTCCAGCAGCACGCGCGTTTCCCCCACAGATACCAGCAATCCATTTCCCTCGCTACCACTTCCCAAAGATGCAAATTTCATACACTGCTTACCCGGGCAGAAAAAAACCACTGGTCGCCATCGAAGACGAGCCAGTGGTATTTAAAAGCTGCTAATTACTGATTGATGTTCTTGAAGATCGCGTCCAACTTCTCGCGACTAACATCATTGCTGACGCCATTCTGATCGGCTACCGACACTTCGCACGTCGTACCACCATCCTTGACAGTGACACGATAACGCGCATCCGCTTTTTCTTCATCCTTCCAGAACTTCAGCTTATCCATCCAACCCTTTTCCACCTTGACGGTGTGCAGGAAATAAAAGCCTTTCTCCCTGTCCTTATCTTCCACCGTAAAGCCTGCCCGATCAATCGCCAACCCGACCCTGCGCCAACTCTTATCGAACGCATCATTGACGACAATCACGCTGCTGCCATCAACCAACTGCAACAAATTGGCAGAACCTGCCGCTGCGGTGACACCCGGCGTCGCTAGAGCGGCAGCTTGCACAGGACTACCGCCGAAACGCACCATCAAACGTTGCAGCAATTCTGTTTCCAACTCAGGATCATTTGGCCTTGTCTGCCATTTTGAACTGTTTTTATCCGCCGAGAGCACTTCTTCCTTGCCGTGATGCGTGATGTGAACCTCAGTGTCATCCCCCTTGCGTTCCAAACGAATGCGATAGGAATCCATCTCACCCGATGAATAAAGACTATCGAACACCTTACCGATCACGCTGCGCAGCCCGCCTTGAGGAATCTTCGCACGATTTTCAGCCCAGTCGGTTTCGATGATGCCCGCCGTCTGATCTTCGCTTTGGATATTCAAGCCCGTCTCATGCAAAAACGCCTTGACCACAGGCCATACATTTTCAGCCTTATCCGCGACCCGCAACCAATGCTGCGCGCCTTCCCGCTCCAGCGTCACCCCTTTCACTTCAGGCAATACCGCACTGGCGAGCGTGCCGTTGCCACGAGATGAACTCACTGCCTCACCCTTGGTATAGTCGGAATAAGTGGTGACCGACTCACCTTCACCCGCCACCTTGAAACGACTATCTGTCTCAGGCGTGGACAGATCCGGTGGTATTTCCAAGGTTGGCACTTGCGCTGCACTCGCACCATAATCAATACGCTTGTTACCTAGCCCCATTGCACTACAACCGACCAGCGAAACCAGTGCAACACTGGAAATTCCGAGATGCAAGACTTTCATTTTTTCCCCAACCATTAATTTGTAAGTACGCCAGCCTGATACATGGCCTGTTCAACCACATCGTACGCACTAGGCGACAATGGGGTCAGCGGCAATCGCAAGGTATTCATAGCCAGCCCCAACCGTGACACAGCCCACTTCACAGGAATCGGATTCGCTTCTATAAACAGATGGCGATGCAAGCCCAACAGGCGGAAATTGATTTCGCGCGCACGTTCCAGTTCACCGTTCAATGCAGCCATACACATCTCATGCATCAATTTCGGTGCCACATTAGCCGTCACCGAAATGGTGCCATGTGCACCCAGCAAAATCAACGCCAGCGTACTGGCATCATCACCGCTGTAAATCGCAAAGTCTTTCGGCGCTCGCTGCAGCAAATCCGAGCCCCGCTCGATATTACCGGTCGCGTCCTTAATCCCAACGATATTCGGTATCTGAGCCAGACGCAACACCGTATCGTTGCTCATATCCGCGACTGTGCGACCTGGCACGTTGTACAGGATATGTGGCATATCCACCGCCTCGGCAATGGCTTTAAAATGCAGGTATAAGCCTTCCTGAGTCGGCTTATTGTAATAAGGCACCACACTCAACGAGGCATCCGCACCCGCTCGCTTCGAAAACAAAGCCAGATCGATGGCTTCCTTGGTTGAATTCGCGCCGGTTCCCGCAATCACGGGGATACGCCCTGCCGCATGCTTGACGGCCTCGGTAATCAACAACGTGTGCTCTTCCACATCCACAGTCGGCGACTCACCGGTGGTACCGGCGACCACGATGGCATCCGTACCTTGTTCAATGTGAAAGTCAATCAATGCGCGGAAGGATGGTAAATCAAGACTACTATCCTCAAACATCGGCGTAACAATTGCAACAATACTACCCTTGATCATTTCCATTCTCGTTTTAGTAGCAAGAAAGTGATCATTCTAACCTAACGTGCAGGGCAAATATACCGTCAACTGATAATCCAAACGTTTCTCGCTGCACGCTAGCACACGCGACAAGAACCGCCGTGCTGTGGAATAATAGCGCTACTGTTGAAAATGCCTTCCCATGCCCGCAACCACTCTTACCACACTGAGCACTGGCGACATCGCCACCATCGTTTCGATTCATGCCGAAGAGGCACTGCATCAGCGTCTGCTCGCCTTAGGGTTTCGCAGCGGAAAACAAATTGAACTTATACGCAAAGCCAGCTTTTCCGGCCCGCTACAGGTACGCATCGGCACGACCGACATCCTGCTGCGGCGCACTGAAGCCGCTAAAATCAAGGTATGCAAGCCATGAAGCGCGTTGCCCTGCTAGGCATGCCCAACACAGGCAAATCTACCCTGTTCAATCGCATGACAGGAGGCGCGGCACGGGTTGGTAACTGGCCCGGCATCACAGTCGAACTGCTCAGCGGGAAAATTCTTTTAGGTTCGGACATGATTGAAATCATCGATCTGCCCGGCATCTACGATCTGCACGGTTTTTCCGATGACGAACAAGTGGTGCGGCATTTCCTGCACGACAATGTGCCGGATCTTGCGCTGGTGATCCTCAACGCCACCCAGATTGAGCGTCAGATGAGTCTGCTACTGCAACTCAAGCAGCTTAATATGAATTTTGTCGTGCTACTCAACATGAGCGACGAAGCCAAAATGTATGGCATCAGTATAGATAGTCAAAAAATGTCTGAATTGCTGGCGGTGCCGGTTTTCCAGCTCAGCGGAAAATACGGCACAGGTTATGCTGAGGCTTTGCAAGCCGTCACACGGGCGCTACGCTTCCCGACGCCCGGCATGGCCGAGATCGTACGCAGCCAGTTGGAGCAAGACGAACATCTGGAAGCCGAAATGGCTCGCGTATTGAAATCGGCCGTTCAGATCCCCGCACGGTTGCCGGAAAATCTGACCGAAAAACTCGACCGCATCATGCTACACCCCGGGTTGGGTCTGCCCATCTTCTTCGGCATCATGTATTTGTTGTTTCAGGGCATATTCTTCTTTAGCCAGCCGCTGCAAACCGGTATTTCCACCTTGCTAACCTGGCTGCGAGAGGCCGCCATCGCCCCGCTGCTGACCGGTTTACCGCTCCCTGTGCAAGGATTGTTGTTGGATGGCATCTACAATGGCATCGCCACCGTCGCCGCCTTTGTCCCGGTCATTGTGATGTTTTTCCTGTTGATGGCCATCGTCGAGGACAGCGGCTACCTGTCGCGTGCGGCATTTTTGATGGACGCGCTGATGGCCAAAATGGGGCTGGACGGACGCGGCTTTGTGATGCTATTGATGGGCTTCGGCTGCAATGTGCCAGCACTGATGGGCACACGCGTGATGCGTTCCCGCGCCATGCGCTTGCTGACCATGCTGGTGATCCCCTTCTCGCTGTGCTCCGCTCGATTACAGGTGTTTGTCTTCATCACGGCAGCTCTTTTTTCGGCAAAAGCCGCGCCTATAGTTCTGTTCAGCCTGTACTTGTTCAGCTTCGCATCGGCCATTCTCACCGCACTGCTATTCAAAGGGCAATTTAAAAACAACGAACCGTTTGTACTGGAACTTCCACCCTACCGATTTCCCACCGCGCGCCAGATGGTACTGCGCGGCTATTTGGAAGTGAGCCACTTCTTACGACGTGCCAGCACCTTTATCATCGCAGGCGTGGTACTGGTCTGGCTACTCACCCACATTCCGTTCTCGGCGATACCCGCCAGCCCTGCAACACTCTCGGGCATGATAGGCAGCCTGCTGCATCCCTTCTTCGCACCAATCGGCATCAACGAACAACTCACCATCGCCCTGATCTTCGGCTTCGTCGCCAAGGAAATCGTCATCGGCTCGCTGGCCGTGATCTATGGCCTCACCGGCAATGAACTGGGCGGTGCGTTAGCCTCTCAATTGGACTGGGTACAAGCCTACAGCTTCATGCTGTTCACGCTGATCTACACGCCGTGCCTATCAACCATTGCCACCCTCAAGAGCGAATCCAAGAGTCCTGGTTTTACCCTGTTTGCGTTAGTCTGGTCTCTGGCGCTGGCCTGGCTGTTCAGCTTCGTTTTTTATCAGGCGGCACGCGCGCTAGGCTACTAATTTCCCCGGCTCATACTGATCACACGAAAACCCACGATACTGTAGCGACTACTATCAATACCATATAGTCGATTCGCCGAACGTAAATACGTGGGCAGATACATCCATGAACCACCGCGCAACACGCGATACTCACAATTGCCCTGCGTCCAGGCACTGCCGTCAAGTGGCGCCCCTTTATAGTTGCCGTTATAACAATCTTGCACCCACTCCCAGACATTGCTGCTCATATCGAACAAGCCCCAATCATTGGCGGTCGATTTCCCTGACAGGTTATTATTTTTTTTACTGTCAACATCTAGCGAAGACAACCTGGCCGGCAGTGCATTTCCTGCGCAATACTTCTCATGCGCGCCTCCCGCTCGGCAGGCATATTCCCATTGCGCCTCACTGGGCAAGCTGATGTGATTTCCGGTGAGTATCGTCATTTTTTCAGAGAATTCCGTCACGTCCTTCCAACTCACTTGCTCTACCGAGTTACTCACCCCGGGATACTTGCTCGGATTCGCACTCATCACCTGTTGGTATTGCCCCTGACTCACCTCGTATCTGCCCATCCAAAACCCGTGCAAACAGACGGTATGGACTGGTTCCTCATCTTCATGGTTATGCGCTCCCATCTCGAAGCAACCAGTAGGGATCCAAACAAACTCCAACCCAGTCGTGGGTTCATTCCAGCTTGTCCCGGCAGCCGGCTCAGAACCCGATCGGACTGGTGATATCAACAGTTTGTCATGTTTCTGGGCAAAAACCGGATTTACCCCGACTAACAGCAGCAACATATTGATGATTAATTGTTTTTTAATTTAAATACTCTCAGTCATAAAAAGTGATTAAAATATAAATAAATTAATAAGTTATAGTAACAACAAGTGAATCGCTATAAGCACCCGGCGGCACAGCCTGTCCACTCGGGATTCTGCCATAGATGAGATAGTTTCTCGTATTCATTCCTGCGACCGAAGCGTAACTATCAGTCAAAATACCGGTTCCCACATTACCATCTCCCCAAACTGTGGCGTGCGTGGCATTAAGGTAGAAATTGTAGTTCATCGCATAGCGACCTGAAATCATCTTTCTTGATACAAACGAACCGCTGCTACCGCTGCTGATGGCAACCGTATAACTGATGGCCTGCCCGGCGATCCCGTTACAACTGACCGCTATATTCCCCGTTGCATCGAGCGGTGCAAAATTCGAATAATTGTAAATCCCAAAAACCACATTGGTGGTCAACAGTGTACAGGCCGCTTGGGCGGACATCGGCAGACACAACAGGATGGCGATAAGCAATCGTTTCATGGCTGAATTCCTTTACAAATAAGTGGACCGATATGAGGCTGAGGACCCGGATTTTCCGGTAGTTCAACATCAACCTGACACTGCTGACCATACCAGATTGCGTTTAACCTGTTCGATTTACCCAACCCGGTGATATACACTTCTCCATCGAGTGCAACTTGAAACTCCTCCGGCTTTCCCTCTATCATCAGCACCGTTCCATTGGGTAACGGCTCACCGTTTTGTGCAACCAGCTTAATCAAGGCCCCTACAGAAATCTCAACTGAAAACTTCAAACTGACCCCGCTGCGATAAGGAGGAACTACCTCTACTTCAGCCTTTTCGATTTGCGCCTCCATAGGCATCTCATCGGTGTTGATTCTTATTTTGCTCTTTTGATAGGAAGGAAGCCCATACAAATATGCATAACCCTCACTGTCGGTGCGTGCAGCTAACTGACCGTTCAGATAAACGGGGACATCAGGATAACCCGGCACCTGGGCAATCGCAAAACCATCGTAAATGTGTCGCGACAAGAACGCATGCCCATCCATCATAGCCAGACCGCCACTCGCGCTCATACGATAACTGGTCTGAGCAGGTGCGCGACCCGCATCGAACATATACAGTCCATAATCGTTCTGTAGCGTAAGTCCAGCCTCTTCGCGCTGCACCGCGCCCTGCTGTCCGCCTACTAGCGCCCGGTAGCCCAGACCGGCACCTTGAGGCGGCGCTTTCTGCAACTGCACCGTCCCCGTTGTGTGCCCCTGTTGAGTCGTAGCATTGCTGCTGAGCAAAATCCCGTTGTCCAAAGGATAGTTGAGAAATAAATTAAGCATGGTATTCGATGCCCCGCTCATCGAAGTCGACAGCGACACATTGACAGACACCTTACGACCTATCGTTTGCGAATAATTTGCAGAAATATATTCACTACGCAAGGAATTAGCATTTTTAAGGCTGGTGTAACTGATACCAAAGGATCCCATCTTGGTAGGAAACCCCATGGAAGCCGTATACTGTTTGGATTGACCGGGTAGCCCCGCGCCAATTTGCGTAAAATAATTGCTGCTAAATTGCGAACGCAGCCCGAAGTTAAATCCCCTGAAAGTCTGATGGTCAACCCCCAGCAACAAAAAGTCACCACTACCATTTTGACCGGTACTCAACGCAGTAGCTAGTGTCAAAGCTAGCGGGACTGGCGGAATATAAGTCACGGCAATGCCGGCGGTTTTTTGATTTGGCAAGGCTTCGGCTCGCAACTCTGTCGTCAACTTATCGCTAAACCCCCGCCGCCGCGTCAACACAGCCATAGGGCGTCCGTAAGTGGCGTTTTCCAGTCCATAATTATTGCGTATAAAACCCAGTTCCACCGTGTAGTCATCCACACCGGGACGCAACAGTGCCGGTGTGATATAGAACGGTTGCGTGATAACCTGCTCTCGCCCCAGCATATCTTTTACGACCATTTTTACCTCCCCAGATCCGGTAATCATAGGGATATTATTGAGCTGAAACAGACCCGGCGTGACCGGCAAACTCCGCTGTCTCATGCCGTTGATATAAACATCCGTCGTGCTGGGCAGTATCGCTTCGCCCGAAAAAACAGGTTGCGGAACTGTGACAAAACCGGGTTGAGTCGCAAAGTTAGTACCAAACTGCACCCCGCCAAATTTAACAGGATGTCCCCACACCCCGCTACGACCGTTAGTGTCACCGAATTTAATCGTCTGTTTATTCTCAGGAAAATCCTTAATCCAGGAAGTTTCAAGTCGCGTCACTTGCATGGGTGAATTAGGAACTGCCGGGCTCACATAGAGATTTTGGCCATTAAAACTGCTTACCCCCGAGCCCCACTGATTAAACATCCCTAACTCCAACTGCCCATTTAAGTTAGTCTGATTCGACTGTGGAGAACTGCTATTGGTGCCGTAAAGATCATAATTGGCATACCCGCCTTGTTCGACTGGGCTTGGCAACACGATTTCCGTCACGGCAGAGAGGACGGTGGGTTTAAACGCAGCCGGGTCGAATTCCAAAAAAAGCGCTTGTTCGACTTCGTCCAGCGTAAATTTATAGCCTTGAATTTCGGACAAAGAATAATAATTCTCATCCATAAATTTAACCGGAACGGAATTGGCTTGTTTTAAGCCCCAAGTCTCAAAGTCTTCGGCACGGGCTAAATAACCTGCCGATTTAGAAACAAGAATGGGGCCCACGCCCATATCCTGCCCGTTCACTTTAAGCGCATAAATACTCAGCGCATAATGATTTTCTTCGGCCATCGCCGTTGATAAAAATCCACAGCACATCATGAGAAAAAAAGCGCTGATCCGCAATGCTGACCGATATGCACAGTTTTTCATAAAATTATCTTTTACATTGTAAACCAGGGTACGCTGATAATTTTAATGACCCATATTTCTCTGCACACGACCGATCACCCTACAATTTTAATGTTTTTTATGCCCCCTGCATGCTGTTAAAAACAGACAGACATTTACTCGGGCTTAACCTCTGTTTCCACGCCATAAGGTGCATTATCTGATTTGATCATCACACGCAAGGCCTCGCCATTCCATGGCTTGTCAGTTTTGATGTGATAGATATGCGAGTGCGATGGCAGCAGATAAGTCATCTTATCCGGCAGCCCACCCAACTCTGTTCCATCTTGCAATCTAACGCTGATGCCGGTAATCTGAATATGAGCGGTTCCGGAATTATGCAATACCAGTTTGATATTTTTTTCATCCACCATTTCCGCCTTCCAGGAAACTGACGGCTTCGCCTTGCCACTGAGGGGAGAAATAAACACGGGTACAGATACGCGTAGCGCCACCGCGATATTGGGCTCATCAGGCTTGCGCGGAGGCGGCACTTCATCCATGTACAACCGGTAAGTCCCCTCGATATTAGCATCCGGTTTCTTAAGATTCCCGACACGAATCAATTGTCTGGATTTGGCCTGAATCTTGAAGATAGGGGGAGACACTACAACATCATCCGTTGGTACGATCGTGTCATCTATGCCATTTTCCTGCGACCAGGAATTCATTCTCGCCTGCATGGTCACTTCCTGATCGCTCAGATTTTCAACCGTGACCGTGGTCGATTTATTCTTGCTATCTAGGTATACGCGAAGTGGATTAACCCTAAACTCAAAACATTGCGCGGACCCCGTAAAAAAAATGGCGGCCAGAAGTAAAACCCTGACCGCCAAACGATAATGCTTCGAATTTATTGTCATAACCTACACCATATTCGTATTGCTAAACATTCAGAAAGTAATTGTAGCAGTAAGGCCAGGATCCCCATAAACTCCGTCTACAGCTGTCTGACCACCATAAAGCCGAGCATTGAGCGTGTATGGCTGTGCTGAGCCGCTACCTGTCCCACCGTGTACTGCACCGAGCGAACCGTGTACACCATCTCCCCAGAAAACGTTACTGGCAATAGGGCCATAATATACACCATACGAGAGGTAGTTAGTTCCATTACTCAAGGCCCTATAACCACCACCCCAAGGCCCTAAACCGAAGTTAGAACCGGCCGTAACCTGTATGGTATAGACAGTCCCCGACGTACAGTTGGCAGTCAGCAGAACTGCTGACGAATCTATGTTTGCGGCCTGACCACTCGTATACCCCCCAGCAAAAGTCAAAGTACCTGTGTTTGTAAATGAAGTACAACTAGCCGCCGCAACCGCACTGGCGGTAACCGCACTCGAACCCAACGGTCCTAAAGGTACCGTCGTCACGGCCTGAGCTGTTGCGAGACCCAATGTCATTGCAATAACTGCAACGATTTTTAATGTTTTGAGCGTTCTCATGATAATCTCCTTAAAAAATAAGTTAACACTTAAAAGATAAGCAAGAAACCAACCTTACGAACCTTTTTATACCTCTGCGCAAACCTTCTGCGAAAACTACTAATTTACGTTTCAAATGTTATTGGGAGGAAAAATCTGTGATTCCTGCCTTTTTGTAACTTCAATAACATCTTTCTCGGCAGTTCATTGTCAACACTCGTACACAAAAAAACTATCAGGAAATGCTGATTTTTTCATAATATAATTCCTATTATTTATAGGGATTTACTTATCTAACCTAAGTACTATGTCGCCCTGTGTATAGTTCATTCCCGCTTTATTCATAAAAAAAACACCGTACACTCAGTCCGTATTACTATGCGTGTGCAAACACACTAGGAGAACGATCATGGCTAAGGGTCAGCAACGCAAAAACAAAGAAGTAAAAAAACCAAAAAAAGAAGCACCGCCAGTCAAATAAGTAGTGCGCAGCGCAGCAACCAGAATTAAAGGCATTCCTGCATAAACAGGAATGCCTTTATTATGCGGGCTGATTAAACGCGGAAATGACTAACTGTCTCCTCTAACGTTTATGCCAGTTGCTCCAATTTCTGCACAGTATTTACAACATCATTCACTGCTGCACTCGTCACCTCGGAAATTTGGGCTACTTTTTCCACGGCGATTTCGCGACTAGTCAGACTTTGCTCCTGCATAGCCGATGAGCTAGCGGTTCTCCATAATGGGGGAAACGGCCACTCAACCAATAATTTTTTACACGCCAAATATCTACCGGAACACACTGACTGTGCCATCATCACCTTAACCAACAAATCATCCGCTCATAACCATGCTTGAAATTTTAGCGCTCACGCTCAAAAAAACCATCTCACTCCTGGTGCTGGTGGGCCCCGTCTCGATGATTCCAATTTTTATCGCGGCCACTGAAGGACTCGATCTCACCGGCAAGTTGCGCTTTGCCAGGACACTGGGGTTGAGCGTGACCATTGCATTGCTGATCGCCACGTTTCTTGGTATGCCGATTTTAGGACTGCTGGGTGTCTCGCTGGGTGCGATGCAGGTGGGCGGTGGCATTATCGTCCTGTTGCTGGCCATCGCCATGGTGTTGGGCAAGGAATCCAATTTCAAAGGTTCCCCTTCTGTGACAGGCGAAAATGAAGTTCGCACAGCCTCTATCGTACCGTTAGCCGTTCCGCTGCTGGCAGGCCCTGCCGCTTTCAGTTACGTCATGGGTAACGGCGCATGGCACAGCTCAATTGATCTGATCCACGTCATCGTCCCTATCCTCATCGTCGGCTTCTCGTGCTGGCTAACCTTTCACATCGCCAGTAAGGCTGAAAAAAAAATCCGCCAAGCGACGCTGGATGTCATTGAGCGCATAGGCGGATTCATCTTAGCCGCCATTGCCATCGAAATGATGGCGTCAGGCTTACGAGGACTGTTCCCAATGCTCACTTCAGTATAAACAAGCGATTGATTAACAATAAAAATCAAAAAACAAAGGGATGCGCCAAAATATCGACTCATCCCTTCATTAAAAACTAAGCGTACAATCTGCGCGCTTAACTTTTATCAAACTTCATCACCCCACCTCTACAGTCCACTTTGATCGTGTCTTTCGCGGAAAAACGCCCTTCCAGTATCAACTTGGCCAGGGGGTTTTCCAGTTGCGACTGAATCGCGCGCTTCAACGGTCTTGCGCCATAGATGGGATCAAAACCGGCGGTTGCGATTTCGGCCAGCGCGGCATCGCTCACGGTTAACTTCATCTCCATCGCTGCTAGACGTTTTTCAAGATACTGCAACTGTATGCCAGCGATCGACTTAATGTTCTTCTCATCCAGCGCATGGAATACCACCACCTCGTCAATACGGTTAATGAACTCGGGACGGAAATAGGTTTTCACCTCGCCCATTACCGCCAGTTTGATCACCTGATAATCCTCGCCTTCCATTTGCTGGATCATCTGCGAACCCAGATTGGAGGTCATCACGATCACGGTGTTTTTAAAGTCCACCGTACGTCCCTGACCGTCGGTCATACGCCCGTCGTCCAAAGCTTGCAACAACACGTTGAACACATCGGGATGCGCCTTCTCCACCTCATCGAGCAGAATCACCGAATACGGTTTGCGACGCACCGCCTCGGTCAGGCCGCCGCCTTCTTCATAACCGACATAACCCGGTGGCGCACCGATCAGACGCGCGACCGAATGTTTCTCCATATACTCGGACATATCGATGCGGATCAGATGATCTTCTGAGTCAAACATGAATCCCGCCAGCGCCTTGCAAAGCTCGGTCTTACCCACACCGGTAGGCCCCAGAAACAAGAAAGAACCGTACGGGCGATTAGGATCAGACAAACCGGAACGGGAACGGCGGATCGCATCCGACACCAGTCTCACCGCCTCGTCCTGACCCACCACGCGCTCGTGCAATTTATCTTCCATTTTCAATAACTTATCGCGCTCACCCGTCATCATCTTGGAAACAGGAATACCGGTCGCGCGACTGACCACTTCGGCGATTTCTTCCGCGCCCACATGGGTACGCAATAATCGATTCTTAGGCTTGTCACCGCGCTCCTCGGCAATGGCAGCCTCTTTCAACTTCGCTTCCAACTGAGGCAGCTTGCCATATTGCAACTCGGCGACTTGTTCCAATCGACCTTCCCGTTGCAGCCTAACCATCTCGTTCTTTATATGGTCGATTTCCTTTTTAACTTCCGCCGCACCCTGTGCCGCACTCTTTTCGGCCTTTAAAATTTCTTTCAAATCATTTGATTCGCGTTGCAGCTTTAACAACTCATCTTCGATTAGCTGCATACGTTTCTTGGAAGCCTCATCCTTTTCCTTCTTCATCGCCTCACGCTCGATCTTGAGCTGAATAATGCGGCGGTCCAGTTTGTCGATCACCTCAGGGGTGGACTCGTTCTCCATCTTCAAACGAGAGGCGGCCTCATCGATCAGATCGATCGCCTTGTCCGGCAGAAAGCGATCTGTGATGTAACGATTGGAGAGTTCCGCCGCCGCGACGATGGCAGGATCGGTGATCACCACGCCTGTGTGATGCGCCTCATATTTATCTTTCAAGCCCCGCAGAATCGCGATGGTGGATTCTACGGTTGGCTCTTCCACCAGCACCTTCTGGAAGCGACGTTCCAGCGCGGCATCCTTCTCGATGTATTTGCGGTATTCATCCAGCGTGGTGGCACCTACGCAATGCAATTCACCGCGCGCCAGCGCAGGTTTGAGCATATTTCCCGCATCCATCGCGCCTTCGGCTTTACCCGCGCCCACCATGGTGTGCAATTCGTCGATGAAGACGATCGTTTGGCCTTCGTCCAGCGCCAACTCTTTCAACACGTTTTTCAAACGTTCTTCAAATTCACCGCGATATTTGGCACCGGCCAGCAGCGCCGCCATATCCAGACTCAGCACCTTCTTGCCCTTGAGCGATTCGGGCACTTCACCGTTGACGATGCGCTGCGCCAGTCCTTCGACAATCGCGGTCTTACCGACGCCAGGTTCACCGATTAACACCGGATTATTCTTAGTACGGCGTTGCAACACCTGTATTGCGCGGCGTATTTCATCATCGCGACCGATCACTGGATCCAGTTTGCCTTGACGTGCGCGTTCGGTCAGATCCACCGTATATTTCTTCAACGACTCACGCTGACCTTCCGCCTCTTGCGAACCTACTGTCTCGCCGCCGCGCACCGTATTGATCGCCTGTTCCAGCGGCACGCGCAGCACGCCGTGGGTCTTGAGCAAACGACCTGTTTCGCCCTTGTCATTGGTCAAAGCCAGCAGAAACATCTCGCTGGCGATAAATTCATCACCATGTTTCTGCGCTTCCTTATCTGTAACGTTGAATAAATTGGACAGATCGCGTCCGACCTGCACTTCCCCGCCATGACCTTCCACTTTGGCAAGACGTTTTATCGCATCCTGCAACGCCGGTTTTAAACCGCCCACATTACCGCCCGCGCGCGACAACAAGGATCCTGCCCCGCTATCAGCGTCGTTCAGTAAAGCCAGCAACAGATGCTGCGGCTCGATGAATTGATTATCGCTACCCACCGCCAAACTTTGTGCTTCGGAAAGGGCTTGTTGCAACTTGGTCGTGAATTTATCAAATCTCATGATGCACTCCTCAATATTGGCTTTCGAATACGGTGCAGATGGGGGGATCTTAGGATAATTTCAAGTCTGTAACGGGCATGGTGAGATTTTTTCATCCTACAACGACCGCACCATGCCCTTTACCCTCACCCTCTACCGCATGCGGGCGAGAACTAACGTACCGCTACGCGGTTTCGCAAGTATTCTCTGCATCCCTTATACTACTCCCCCTTTACCGCATACTTCGGTTATCTAGCGCACTTATGGAAAATCTTGCCTTACACATCAAGACCAACGTCATCAGCTCACTGGTTGAAGACATCAAGAGCGGTGATTTGACCGCACAACTGCTGCCCGAAGATCTGATCGTCAACGCACAGGTGATCACCCGTCAGACTGGCGTGTTATGTGGCACCCAATGGTTCGACGCCTGTTTTCAGGCGCTCGATGCGAGTTGCACCATAGCCTGGCACGCCAAAGATGGCGACAGCATACGTCCCGGTCAGACCCTGTGCGAGATCAGCGGACCTGTACGCATCCTGCTCACCGCCGAGCGCAGCGCGCTGAACCTGTTGCAAACGTTGTCGGGCACCGCTACCACCACCCGGCGCTATGTCGATGCGGTGGACGGCCTTAAGGTCAAGATCATGGATACGCGCAAGACCCTGCCCGGACTGCGCGATGCGCAGAAATATGCCGTACGAGTCGGCGGCGGGCACAACCAGCGCGCAGGACTGTATGACGGCATCCTCATCAAAGAAAACCACATCGCGGCGGCGGGAAGTATCTCGGCAGTCATGGCGGCGGCGTTCGAGCTGGCACAACCCGGCATTTCTGTGCAAATCGAAGTGGAGAACATGATGGAACTGGATGAGGCGCTAGATGCCGGCGCAAAACTGATCCTGCTCGACAACTTCGATCTGGAAGCGTTACGCGCGGCAGTGGAACACACCGCAGGTCGCGCGGAACTGGAAGCTTCAGGCGGCATCACATTGAGAGGCTTGCGCGAAATAGCCGAAACCGGCGTGGATCGCATCTCCATCGGGGCACTCACCAAAGACATCGAAGCGCTGGATTTGTCGATGAGAATCAACTGAAGGATTGAGGATTGAGGATTGAGGATTGAGGATTGAGGATTGAGGATTGAGGATTGAGGATTAACAGCATTTTTACGGAGAATATCATGACTGAATCATTGCACATCGTCTGCCCGCATTGCGACGGGGTAAACCGCGTACCAACGGCAAAACTGGCTGAAGCTCCGGTCTGCGGCAAGTGCCGTGAACGCTTGTTTGACGGGCATCCGGTCGAACTCAATGCCGGTAACTTCAACACTCACATCGAGCGCTGCGATATTCCAGTACTGGTGGATTTCTGGGCACCATGGTGCGGGCCTTGCAAGATGATGGCGCCAGCCTTTGTTCAGGCAGCAGGACAACTGGAACCCGCCATGCGACTGGCGAAACTGGATACCGAACAAGCGCAGGAATTGTCAGGTCGCTACAATATTCGCAGCATCCCCACCCTCGCCTTATTTAAAAACGGCCGTGAAGTGACGCGTCAGGCGGGAGCAATGGATGTGCGCGGCATCGTACAGTGGGCGAAATCAAATAGCTGAGTATCGCCCAAAGCAGGATTAATGCAGGGAGGCTGGTGCTTGGGTAACCGCTTCGGCAGCAGCTTTTTTCTGATCCGCATTGCGTGCAGCCAGGCGTTCAGTCAATTTAGCCAGGTTACCCAATGACGCCAGATGTAAATAAACCAATCCCATCCCGCCGTTTTTGAACAATTGCAAAATTTTTTCTTCAGGCAAAGCACCGAATTTTGCCTCATCGATCAGGTAAAAATCCTTAAGCGCGAAAGTCTCACCGTTACCCGTGTCGAAATTAGCTTCTTGTGGCACAAAAATACCGAGCTCATCCAACTGCTTGGTGAGCCAGTCGGTACGCGCATGTTCCTGCTGGAACTGTTGCAAAAACTGAATCATGTCGTTCATGCGTGGCGTAGGCTTTCCTTCGGCATCGAAAATCGATTCACCATGTTCCATACCTAACGCAGGACATGCTTCATCCATGCACACCACCATCCCGTTCGGGCCGCCCGGCGCCATCACGAATGGATAGCGACGAATGTAAGCCGGAATATAGCGCGCATCCCACTTGCCGTTTTCGTCAACAAACAGGTTTTCGCCATCGCGTATGCCGAGCAGCGCGATCGGGCGCAAGGTACCATCATCCGCACGCACAAATACAATCGGATATTCACGCGACACATCGGTAAATTCCATGCCAGTCAACATGACCGCATTCGCGTCTTTTGCATAGGAGAAATTGCCCTTTTCAGCGGCGATTTTCAGATTGCGATGCACTTCAGAGTTGAGTGCAACGACTTTTTTATAAAAACCAAAAGAGCTCATGAATATTCCCGTTTATTTCTGTTTATCGATAACGGCGCGAACACTACCAGAACTGTTCGCCCGACTGCAACCACATTCAGTTTAGCCGCTTGCAATGAGCGACTACTGAAAAAAAATAAAGATAAAATTAATTTAAAAATCAAGCTGATACAATCAGACTACTTTACGCGCCACCATATCAACCAGCGCCGACATCCCGCTGTGCCCCGCGCCCTCGGAGATTACGCTGTCGTGCTCGCGTAGATGCAGAATCTCCATATCGTCGAATGCCTCGCGCAATAACGCTTCGGTGTAGAGATTTTCAAATTGTGATGGACCGCCGGTGCGGTATTCGAGCTGGCGCGGCGTATAGCCCTGCAACAACAGCAAACCACCCGGTTTAAGCGCACGTTTGATATTGGCAAACTGCTGCAGGCGCTGAACAGGTGAAGCGTACTGGATGAAGATGCCCGCGACGATATCGAATTGATTTTCCGGCCATTCCCAATGCGCGAGATCAACCAGTTCTACCTGCATCGTCACACCGCGCAGCTTGGCCAGTGCACGCGCCTTGTCCACCGCTACGCTGGAACTATCCACCGACAGCACCTGCAAGCCCTGTTCTGCTAGCCAGACACCGTTGCGCCCTTCGCCATCTGCGACCGCGAGACAGGTCATACCCGGTTTAAGCCATATTTTCTGTGAAGCTAAAAACGCATTCGGCTCGGTGCCGAAATGAAATTCATCGCCGCGATATCGTTCGTTCCACACGTTCATTTCAGGATTCCCATCACTTCACCCATACGTACGGGCATCGCCGGCGACCATAAAGAATTAAATTCCAGCACTTCTTTTTGAAACAGCATCACCACTGTGGAACCGAGTAGAAAACGCCCCATTTCATCGCCTTTTCGCAGAGATATTTGCTGATCGTCGTAGCGCCATTCGCGCACTTCACCAGTCCGCGGCGGATTGACCACGCCGTGCCAAACGGTCGCCATACTACCGACGATGGTCGCCCCCACCAGCGTCAGGACGAACGGACCGTGAGCGGTATCGAACACGCAGACCACGCGCTCGTTACGGGCAAACAAACCCGGAACACCGCGCGCCGTTACTGGATTCACCGAGAACAGATCGCCAGGCACATAGATCATGCGAGTTAGCCGCCCGTCGCAGGGCATATGAATACGATGATAATCTTTGGGGCTGAGATAGATCGTAGCAAAATTGCCATTTTGAAATTTGGCCGCAAGCGTTTCGTCCCCGCCGACTAAGGCGGTCGTCGAATAGCTGTGGCCTTTGGCCTGAAACAACCGGTCAGAATCAATCTGTCCAAACTGGCTGATCGCACCATCCACCGGACAGACATATTCAGCCTGTGCCAGAGGGCGGGCACCTGCCTTCAGCTCGCGGGTAAAAAATTCATTGAATGTGGCATAACTAGCAGCATCAGAATTAGCCGCTTCCGTCATATTTACCTGATAACGACTGATAAACCACTTGATCAGCGAAGTGACCCATACACCACGGGAGCCGGCGACTTTCCCGGCCAGTTCGGTCAGCGCCTGTTTAGGCAAGAGGTATTGCAAGAGAACTACGAGGCGATCGGACACGGTATCCAGTCTAAAAAACAGTAAGGGGGCGCATTATACCCAAGTTCAACCTCAGATACCCTGCATCGCCCACCACCAGGTCGGGAGGGTGAAGAAGGCTAAAATCAGGCCGATCGCCACCATGATATTGACCAGCGGCGTATCAAGCTCATGGTCGGTCGCCACGATCGCTGCACTGATCATGGGCGGCATCGCCGCTTCAAACAAGGTCACTTGTATCACCTGTCCGTGCGCACCCAGCAGCGGCACATACAGCAGCATGATTACCAGCGGTGCCAATACCAGCTTAAAACCTAGGCCCAGTAGCAGATTGCGTTTGTGCTCGGCGATATGCCCCATGCGTAACTGCATTCCGACGGACAACAGTGCCAGTGGTGCCAAGGTATCGCCCAGACGTTTCAACAACACCGACAACCAGTCTGCATATTCGAGAGGGATCAACAGCAGCGCGATGATCAATGAGATAAATGGCGGAAACAAGGCGATGCGTTTGAAAATTTGCAGCGCGGTCGGACGCCCGGATGAATAAATCCCCGCCACCATAATACCCAGTACGCTCAGGACAAAAAACGATCCCAGTTGATCCGCAATGATGGCGGTAGACACCCTGGATGGACCATAAAACGCCTCGACCATAGGCACCCCGAAGAACGAGGTATTGCCAAGACCACCGACCAGTATCAGCGCCCCCACGGTCGCACGCGGCAATTTCAACCATCGTCCGAGCAGGATGAAGATCCCTGCCGAGAGAGCAAACACCAGCCAGGGCATCAATGCAGTCAGTAACACATCCCCCGAAAACTTGATCTGATGGATGTAATACAGGGTCAGCGCGGGCAACGAGATGTGGATGATGAAGCTGTTGAGCGTCACCGGCGCGTTGTCCGGCATACGCCGAAAGTGACGCAACAACACCCCTGCGACGAAACACAGGATGAGCAGGAGCAGGTTATTCATGGATAATTTTGGCTCTATTTAAAATGCAGTGGGTAATTTGAAAATTTCAAAAATATAGCACTATGAAATACTGCTCATTCAGTACCACCCGTACCCCTGCGCGCCACCGACGATAGCCCGAAAATAGCGGTGCAGTTGGGCGAAAACGTGTTGCAATGCACAGCACTGCAACAGTTTCGGCGAAACAAATAACACAAAAGTTGGCTGAGCCAACACTGTATTGAGCAGCCGCAAAGCGAATCGTGCGAGTTCCGCAGCCCCGCTATTTGCAGGCTAGCAAGGGTACGCCGCAGGCGCGGCAAACCGGGGTCGCCTTTTCTTAGGTTACTTTCTTTGGACGACGCAAAAGAAAGTAACCAGCCGCTGGGATGCCACTGGTAACAGAAGAAAATGGGTTTGAAGAACATGCTACAAATCACATAAAAATATTAGTTATCTGCCCAACGTGCAAACATCAAGGAACATTGGCCGTAATAAACGCCTTGAGGGTATCCACATTTGCATCCATCACCACGACGCGCTGCGGCAGATTTTCGATACCTTCAAGCGCCTTGGGGCGTTCAGGTAATCGACCC
>CAISHO010000093.1 GCA_903885165.1 uncultured Nitrosomonadales bacterium
ATGCGGAAGCCTTTGAGGCGGCGGGAGCACTGGATAAGCTCGAAGGCTTCGCCAGTTTCTATGGCGCGGATTACTACGGCCTGCCGCGCAACAGCGACACCATCACCCTGCGCCGCGAAGAGTGGCAGGTCCCGGCTTCGCTGGGCTTCGGAGAACACCAGCTCGTACCATTGAGAGCAGGTGAAACGATGAGATGGAAGTTGCTAGGCGGTGCCTCCGTTAATTGAACGTCCACTTGACCTGCATAAAATGCGAACATGATCAAATTTCAATGGGATACTGCGAAAGCTGCTTCAAATAAGAAAAAACACGGGGTTTCGTTTGAAGAAGCCCAATAAGTTTTTTATGATGAATTCGCGGTACAGTTTTATGATGAAGCACATGCCGATTCAGAGGACAGATTTTTAATGTTAGGTTTTAGTACCGAAGCCAGACTGCTGATAGTCTGTCACTGTGAGCGAGAACAGGGCAAAATCATCAGAATCATTTCCGCTAGAAAAGCGACCAAAAATGAGGGCACACACTACCAAGGAGTACAGCTATGAAAACCGAATTTGACTTGTCCACAATGAAGTCGCGAAAAAATCCTTATGCGGCGAAACTGAAAAAATCTGTGACCATGCGATTGAGCGAAGATGTGGTTGGCTATTTCAAACAAATGGCCGAGGAACAAGGCGTTCCCTATCAAAGCCTCATCAACCTCTACTTACGAGATTGTGTTTCAAAACATCGAAAAATTGCGGTGACTTGGCAGTCGGCATCTTAAAGTTACCCTGTGAGCTCACAGACTCGTACCGCTCAAAGCAGGTGAGACGATGCAATGGAAACTCGTAACAAATTGATTTATTTGGAGTAATAAATGGCCATTTCCTCTTACCTCAACACCACGCCAGTTCTGGGCGAACGCGTCTATCTACATCCTTCCTGCCAGGTCATCGGCGATGTCGTCATCGGTGACGACAGTTCCGTTTGGTGCAACACCGTGTTGCGCGGCGACGTGAACTGCATCCGGATCGGGCGCGGCAGCAACATACAGGATCTGACCATGGGTCACGTCTCGCACAAGTCAGCGAGCCAGCCCGAAGGCTCTCCGCTGATCATCGGCGACTATGTGACGGTCGGTCACTCGGTGATTTTGCACGGTTGTACCATAGGCAACGAATGCCTGATCGGCATGGGATCATTGATCATGGACGATGTGCTGATTCCTGATCGCGTGATGATAGGCGCGGGCAGTCTGGTCTCCCCCGGCAAGGTTTTGGAGAGCGGCATGTTGTATATGGGGCGTCCCGCAAAAGCCGTGCGCGCGCTAACGGAAGAAGAAATCGCCTATCTGCGCTATTCCGCCGACAACTACATCCACGGCAAAGATAATTATCTCGCCGGCCCCACGGTATAGGAACACGAATGACTACAACAACTCCAAAAGAAATCGTCCGCGCCAAGGTCAATCTGGAAACGGCTCAGATGAACTGGCGCGAGATGCAGCGTTATTTTGCCAGCGGCGCAGCTATCTTTGTTTCTCCCGAACTGGATCTGGTCGAGACTGCCTTCCAGATGTCAGAAGATAATGCCACGCAGATCAGCCAGTGGATGGCGGCAGGTCAATTTGGCAAAGTCAGCGATGAACAGGCGCAACACTGGTGGGATGAAGATGCGTCGCTCTGGGCGGTCGTCGTCAGCCCTTGGGTGCTGGTGCAACCGGTAAAACCGGTTCCATAAATGATGGCACAGAGCTGGTTTTACTGGGCGTTGCTCTCGGCGGTGTTCGCCGCCGCCACCGCAATCTTCGCCAAAATCGGCCTGGAAGGCATCAACTCCGATTTTGCCACCCTGATCCGTACCGCCATCATCCTGCTGATCTTGTCCGGCTTCGTCTATTTCAGCGGAAAGTGGAGCGATCCCTTCGCCTTGAGCACAAGAAACTGGCTGTTTCTGTCGTTATCAGCCATGGCGACCGGCGCATCCTGGGTGTGTTACTTCCGCGCCTTGCAGATGGGGGAAGCGTCCAAAGTTGCACCGGTGGACAAATTCAGCCTGATACTGGTCGCGATCTTTGCCGTAATTTTTTTAGGCGAACGCCCCAACCTTAGGGAGTGGTCAGGCATCCTGCTGGTGGGATGTGGTGTGCTTGTGTTGAGTCTTAAAAAATAGCAATAAAATCAAATAGATACAATTATCTCACCAAAAATTCGCTGATCACTTGCAGCGACTTATCGGTCGCTCCCTGATGCGCGTTTACAAAACGCACGCCCTGCTTACTCATTTCTGCCAGCACTGCCGCATCCGCCAATAAACGCTGCGCGACATGAACCAATTCTGTCGCATCGGCGACGCGAATAACCGCACCCGCCTCGACCGCCATTCGCGTCGCATCGGCGAAATTAAAGGTGTGCTGCCCCACCAGCACCGGCGTGCCAACCGCACAAGCCTCGATCAGATTCTGCCCGCCGAACGACAACAGACTGCCGCCGATATAAGCCAGATCAGCTGCGGCATAATAGGCGAACATCTCACCCATGCTGTCGCCCAGCACCACCTGAACGTCCGACCCAACAGCCTTGTTTTCGCTTCTGCGCTGATAACGCAGACCGCGCTTAGTCAGCATTCCGGCGATCTCATCGAAGCGTTGCGGATGGCGCGGCACAATCACCAGCAAAGCCTGTATCCCCAACGCCTGCCAGGCATCCAGCAACAAAGCCTCCTCTCCCTCGCGCGTGCTGGCGGCCAGAAAGACCGGGCGTTGAGTTCCAAATTGC
>CAISHO010000094.1 GCA_903885165.1 uncultured Nitrosomonadales bacterium
ATCCAGCGGCAGTTTGTCGAATTCGATGGCAAATAATTTGTGGCGGCGTTGCTCGGTCAGATCGGTGCGGGTTTTGGCTTCGATGATGTTGCCGTCAAACAAATACAGACCCAGTTCATCGGTATAAACCAGTTTGTCGCCCACCACCACTTCGTAAAGTCCGGAGTAAGGCGTTTTAACGATGTGTTCGAGTTTTCCTATTGTGGGGAATTTGCTTTGCAGTGATTGGCGGATTTTATCGGGTGCTGATTCAGTTTCTATTTTTGAAGGGGACTCATGAGCCGTTTGATTTTTATCTGACGTAGGTTTGTCAGTAGCAATAGACGTAGATTTGCCAGTAGCAATATCAGTTGTATACCTCATGCTGTGATATGTGAATGTCGATTTACCTTCTTTTCGCGCGGCTGTAAAGGCTTTCGAAAATGACTTGTTATTTATATCTTCTTGATTATTAGATGTTTTGTTATTTAATGTGTTCGGTTGAGTATTTGTTGTGGATTCTGACGCATGTGCGTTAGCGAACGTGGTCAGCAGTAATACAGCAAGTAGATGATTAGTTAAATTCATTGAATTCATTTCCAAAATAGTGAAGAAATTAGTTAAAGGCGTGGCGCATCAGGGATTTTTTAAACGGAACGAGGTGATTGGTGGCATTGAGGCCTAGATTGCGCAGGGAGCGTAATATCGGGTCATCGTTGCAGAACAGATTTTTAAGCGCATAGGTGGTGCCCTGCATCGTGGCGATGTCTTCGCGGCGCTTTCTGTCGTAGCGGCGCAAGAGTTGCGCATCGCCGCAATCGTTGCATCCGCCGCGATTAAGCAGTTGTTCCGCCAGTTCGCGGGCATCGCGAAAACCGGTGTTGACACCTTGTCCTGCCAGCGGATGCATATTGTGGGCGGCATCGCCGATTAGTGCGACGCGCGGTGCGCTGACATGGGGCAGCGTCAGCAGGCGTAGCGGGAAGGCTGCGGCCGGTGTGATGACATTCAACTTGCCCAGCGTGCTTAACGATGCCGCATTGACTTGCTCGCAGAGTGCTTCATTGGACAGTGCCATCAATTCGGCGGAACGTTCAGGGGTGACAGACCACACCATGGACAGGCGGTTATCGGGCAGCGGCAGCAGGGCTAAGATGCCGTCAGGCGCAAACCACTGGTGGGCGATGCCGCGATGCGGCAGTTCGCAGGTGAAGTTGGCCACTACGCCGTGATGCTGGTAGTCCACCGGTGCGGCATTTAATCCCGCCTGATTGCGCACCCACGAGTTGCGCCCGTCGGCACCGACTATCAGCTTCGCACTGATTGTGCGTCCGTCCTCCAGCGTGAGTTTGGCGGCCTGATCGCTGATGTCGAGCGCAGCGCAGCGCGCAGGATGGATCAGGTCGAGATTGTCTTGCTCTGCTAAGATTTGCCAGAGCGCGTGTTGCAACAAGCGGTTTTCCAGTATGCAGGCTAATTCCGGTGCGCCCATCTGGTAGGCGGAAAATTCAATTTTGGAATCGATATCGCCGAATACGCGCATTTCTTCTACCGGCGCAATCCGGGACTCATCGAGCAGTGCCCAGGCCCCTGAGTCTTCCAGATAGCGGCGACTGCCGGGACTGATCGCGTAAATTCGACAATCCCAATCGTCAGGTTGGGTCGCATCGCCCAATTGCGGTGCTGGGCCGGCTTCCACTAGGGCTAGTGACAGCCCGCTTTGTTTGAGGGCTGCGGCCAGACTGGCGCCAACCAGACCCCCGCCGATAATCACTACATCGTATTGCGTTGAAGTTTTCATAGGTGCTAATCATAGCGATATTTTCCATGCCTGTCCGCTTGCTTTATAATCTGCGACCCTTTAGGAAATATATCAATGCGCATCGGCCCCTACGAACTCAAAAATAACCTCATCGTTGCCCCTATGGCAGGGGTGACGGATCGTCCATTTCGCATGTTATGCAAACGTATGGGGGCGGGCATGGCGGTGAGCGAAATGGTGGCTTCCAATTCCTTGCTGTACGGATCGGAAAAGACTAAACGCCGCGCCAATCATGAGGGTGAGGTCGATCCGATCTCGGTGCAGATCGTCGGTGCAGATCCGAAAATGCTGGCTGAAGCGGCGAAATACAACGTGGATCACGGCGCGCAAATCATCGATATCAACATGGGTTGCCCAGCGAAAAAGATCTGCAACGTGATGGCGGGTTCCGCCCTGTTGCAAAATGAACCGTTGGTCGGGCAATTGCTGGAGGCGGTAGTGGGCGCGGTCAATGCACCGGTGACACTCAAAATTCGTACTGGCTGGGATAAAAATAACCGCAATGCGGTGCGTATCGCGCAAATCGCGGAAGCTGCCGGCATACAAGCGTTGGCGATCCATGGCCGGACGCGCGCCTGCGCTTACACCGGGGACGCCGAATACGATACCATCGCGGCGGTGAAGGATGCTGTGAGTATTCCCATCATCGCCAACGGTGACATTACCACGCCGGAAAAGGCGCAATATGTGTTGAAATATTCCGGCGCGGATGCGGTGATGATCGGTCGTGCGGCGCAGGGACGTCCCTGGTTGTTCCGCGAAATCGAACATTTTTTGCTGACGGGTAATCATTTGCCGGCACCCGAAGTGTCCGAAATTCACCGTGTGTTGCTGGCGCATGTCGTGGAACTCTATGATTTTTATGGTGAATATACCGGATTGCGGATTGCGCGCAAACACATCTCCTGGTACACCAAAGGGTTGGTTGGATCGGCGCATTTTCGCCATATGATGAATCAGTTAGAAACGCCAGAGGCGCAACACACCGCCGTGGACGAATTTTTTGCGGAACAAGCGCAGCGCGGATTGCAGCTGCACTATCTTGAAGGGGTGGCGGCATGAGTGATTGCGCGATAAACGAAAACGAGATGGCGCGCTATGTGCGTTTGGCGCTGACCGAATACTTTGGTGATCTGGACGGTGAGCAGCCCGGCTGCGGCTTGTACGATATGGTGATGAACTGTGTCGAGAAACCCCTGGTCGAGATGGTGTTGCAGCAAGTGGGCGGCAATCAGTCGCGTGCGGCCGAGATGCTGGGCATCAACCGCAACACCTTGCGTAAGAAAATGTCACAGCACGGTATCGAATAAAAGTAGGATTGAGCTTTCAACAAATTTATTATTAAACGGGAAACATCATGGCAATGATTAAACAGGCACTCATCAGCGTTTCGGATAAATCCGGCGTACTCGAATTCGCAAGAGGTTTAGATGCACTCGGCGTTAAAATTCTCTCCACCGGCGGCACGGCCAAGCTGTTCGCGGATAACGGTATTCCAGTCACCGAAGTGGCTGATTACACTGGATTTCCTGAAATGTTGGACGGTCGCGTCAAGACCCTGCAGCCTAAGGTTCATGCCGGTATTCTGGCGCGTCGCGATTTGCCTGAACACGTGGCTACGCTCGCAGCGCACGGTATTCCGACCATCGATCTGGTGGTGGTGAATCTGTATCCGTTTGCCGCAACTATCGCCAAACCTAACTGTACACTGGAAGATGCGATCGAAAATATCGACATCGGCGGTCCTACCATGGTGCGCGCAGCGGCCAAGAATCACGGCCATGTCGCTATTGTCACCGATCCTGCCGATTACACTTCGGTGCTGGCTGAGATGCAAACTTGTGACGGTGCGGTGTCTGATGCGACCCGCTTCGATCTGGCCAAGAAGGCTTTCTCGCACACGGCAGCGTATGATTCTGCGATCAGCAATTACCTGACCACGGTCAATAACGACGGCTCGCGCGTTGCCTTCCCGGAACAAATCAACTTCAACTTCGCCAAGGTTCAGGAAATGCGTTACGGTGAGAATCCTCATCAAAGCGCCGCGTTCTATCGCGAACTGACCGCGCTGCCAGGCAGCATCGCCAACTACACCCAGGTTCAGGGTAAAGAACTGTCCTACAACAATGTCGGCGACGCAGATGCGACATGGGAACTGGTGAAGACCTTCGATCAGTGTGCCTGTGTGATCGTCAAACACGCTAATCCTTGCGGCGTAGCGATTGCGGATACTCCGCTCAATGCCTACAAGCTGGCTTATGCGACGGATACTACTTCCGCGTTCGGCGGCATCATCGCCTTTAACCGCGAGCTGGATGAACAAACGGCGAAACAGATCACCGACAACCAGTTCGTTGAATTGATCATCGCACCTTCAGTCACCGATGCGGCGCTGGCGATCACTGCCGCGAAGCAAAACGTGCGCGTGTTGATCGTGCCGCTGTCCGATGCGCATAATCAGTACGACTTCAAGCGTGTTGGCGGTGGTCTTTTGGTACAAACACCGGATATTCTGAACGTACAGGCGGCTCAACTCAAAGTGGTCACCAAGGCGCAGCCAACGGCCGAACAGTTGCAAGATCTGCTGTTCGCCTGGCGCGTCGCGAAATACGTGAAATCCAATGCGATCGTGTTCTGTAAGGGCGGTCAAACCTTGGGTGTCGGCGCAGGTCAGATGAGCCGTGTGGACAGTACCAAGATTGCCGCCATCAAGGCGCAGAACGCGGGCTTGAGTCTGGTGGGATCGGTTGTCGCGTCTGACGCCTTCTTCCCGTTCCGCGACGGACTGGATGTATTGGCCGCCGCTGGCGCTAAGGCCGTGATTCAACCGGGCGGTTCGATGCGCGACGCAGAAGTGATCGCTGCAGCGGATGAACATGGCATTGCGATGGTTTACACCGGATTCCGTCATTTCAGACACTAAAATTAGCTTGTCGCTGGTAGATAGTAGCAAAAAATGCACCGGGCATTTTTAAGCTGCCAGCCACTCATTAGAGGAAAAACATGAAGATATTGGTTATTGGTTCCGGTGGTCGTGAGCACGCATTGGCGTGGCGTTTGGCGCAGGGTGCCAAGGTGCAGAAGGTTTATGTTGCGCCCGGCAATGCCGGCACGGCTCTGGAAAAGGGCGTGGAAAACGTCAACCTTAATAGTGTCGACGAACTGCTCGAATTTGCGTTGCGCGAACACATCTATCTGACCGTGGTTGGTCCTGAAGCGCCTTTATCCAAGGGCGTGGTTGATGCTTTTCGTCGTGCAGGGCTGAAAATTTTCGGTCCGACTAAAGCGGCGGCGCAACTGGAATCTTCTAAGGATTTCGCCAAAGCTTTTATGGTGCGGCACAATATTCCGACCGCATTTTACGAGACCTTCAGTGATGTGACGGCGGCTCATGCCTATATCGACAAACACGGTGCTCCGATCGTCATCAAGGCGGACGGACTGGCAGCCGGTAAGGGCGTGATCGTCGCGATGTCGCTGATTGAAGCGCATCAGGCGGTCGATATGATGTTGTCGGACAATAAACTTGGCGATGCTGGTGCACGCGTGGTGATCGAAGAGTTTCTGGCAGGCGAGGAAGCCAGTTTCATTGTGATGGTGGACGGTAAAAATGTGCTGCCGCTGGCGACCAGTCAGGATCATAAACGCCTGATGGATGCTGATCTGGGGCCGAATACCGGCGGCATGGGCGCGTATTCACCCGCGCCGGTGGTGACGCCTGAAGTGTACGCTCGCGCGCTGCGCGAAGTGATTATGCCGACCGTACACGGGATGGAAAAGGAAGGTCATACATATACCGGATTCCTTTATGCTGGCTTGATGATCTCTCCTGACGGTAGTATCAAGGTGCTGGAATTCAACTGCCGCATGGGCGACCCGGAAACTCAACCTATCATGTTGCGTCTGAAGACTGATTTGTTGACGATGATGGAGCATGCGGTGAACGGTACGTTGGATGCGATCGAAGTCGAGTGGGATAGGCGTACCGCGCTGGGCGTGGTGCTGGCAGCGGCCAACTATCCGGATACTCCGCGCAGCGGTGATGTGATCACCGGACTGCCCGCACGCAGCGAAGAAGATGCTCATGTGTTTCATGCGGGGACAAAGTTGCTCGATGGCAAAGTTGTCACCTCGGGCGGACGTGTGTTGTGCGTGACTGCGCTGGGGGATAGCGTGCGCATGGCGCAACGGCGTGCCTATCAGGTGGTCGATGAAATTCATTTTGACGGATGCCAAAGCCGTCGCGATATCGGCTATCGCGCGATTGCGGCCAGAGCCAAATAAACCTTGCCTCCCTACCGGCAGATTGCGGCACATTTGCGGCGTGGCGGGCTGATCGCATACCCGACTGAGTCCTGTTACGGTCTGGGCTGCGATCCGTCTAACCGCACGGCGGTGTTGAAGTTGCTCAGGTTGAAGCGGCGCACTCAACGTAAAGGTCTGATTTTAATTGCTTATTCATATGACCAGCTGACGCGATATCTTCAGCCGATTAATGCGGTGGAGCAAAAACGTTTGAAGGATGATGGCGCTAAAGCAATCACCTATCTGATGCCGGTAAAAAAATCGACACCGCGCTGGTTGCGCGGCTCGCACGATACGCTGGCGGTGCGCCTGACTGCACATCCGCTGGCGCGTCAACTTTGCCGTTTCGTGCACAGCTCACTGGTCTCGACCAGCGCAAATTTCAGCGGGATGCGTCCTGCCAAAACTTATGCACAATGCCAGCGGTTGTTCGGCAATTCGGTGTGGGTCTTGCCGGGATTAGTGGGAAAACGTCGCCAGCCTTCGACTATTCGCGCGTGGCTGGATGGTAGAATCGTACGCAACTAATATTTATTTTAATAAGCTGGATTCTCGCCGCAGCCTGCACCCGAATGGGGTAGTCGGGGGCGAGAATGACTGCGAAACTGGAGAGAACATGAGCGTAAACAGCGCAGCCGTTAAAGAATATCTGCTGGAACTTCAGGAATTGATTGTCGAGCGATTGGAGCAAGTCGACGGCAAGAAATTCATCCGCGATGCATGGTCACGTGAACCGGGTGGAGTCGGGATCGGTGCGGGTGGTGGTATCAGTTGCATACTCGAAGAAGGTAACGTGATTGAACGCGGCGGCGTGGCCTTCTCGCATGTGCAGGGCGACAAGATGCCCGCGTCTGCAACGGCACATCGTCCTGAATTGGCCGGTTGCAGCTGGGAGGCGATGGGCGTATCGCTGGTGATGCACCCTCGCAATCCTTATGCGCCGACCACGCACGCCAACGTGCGCATGTTTATGGCACACAAGCCGGATGGCGAATCGGTATTCTGGTTTGGCGGCGGTATGGATATGACGCCTTATTACGGCTTCGAAGAAGATGCGGTGCATTTTCACCAGATTTGCAAGAATTCGCTCACGCCGTTTAGTGATGAACTGCACCCGAAATACAAAAAATGGTGCGATGAATACTTCTTTCTCAAACATCGCAATGAGCCGCGCGGCATAGGCGGTATCTTCTTCGATGATCTTTCCGTGCCCGATTTTGACACCGCGTTTGCCATACAGCAAAGCGTTGGCGATCACTTCCTGTCAGCCTATGTGCCGCTACTGGAAAAGCGCATGGATACGCCTTATGGCGAACGTGAACGCGATTTTCAGTTGTACAGGCGTGGCCGTTACGTGGAATTCAACTTGGTAATCGATCGCGGTACGATCTTCGGTTTGCAGTCCAATGGTCGTACCGAGTCCATTCTGTTGTCCATGCCGCCGCTGGTGAAATGGCGTTACGACTGGCATCCGGACGCCGGGACGCCGGAAGCTGACTTATACGATACATTTCTGCAACCCAAAGACTGGGTGTAGCTTTTCGTTTAGTTTGATTTTGAGCCAGGAGATCATATGTCAGGTAAAGATCATTGGGAAAAAGTTTATTCGACCAAATCAACTGATGCAGTGAGCTGGTTTCAGCCGCATGCCGACTTGTCGCTCGATCTCATCAAGGCGACCGGTGTGACGCAGCAGGCGGCGATCATCGATGTGGGTGGCGGTGCGTCGACGCTGATCGATGATCTGGTCTCAGAGGGTTATATCGATCTGAGTGTGCTGGATTTATCCGGTGCAGCACTGGATGCGGCAAGGCGCCGCATGGGGGCGCGTGCTGACAAGGTTAGCTGGATAGAGGCGGATATTACGCAGGCGGTGTTTCCATCGCATCGTTTTGATATCTGGCATGATAGGGCCGTTTTTCACTTTCTCACCGATCCTGCTGACCGGGCAAGGTATGTAAAAACCGTATTACGGTCGGTGAAGCCAGGCGGTCACGTGATTGTCGCCACCTTTGCCGAAGATGGCCCGTTACAGTGCAGTGGTTTGCCAGTGATGCGTTATCGCCCCGGTGAGTTACATGACCAGTTCGGTGAGGCTTTTGTCCTGTTGAAACATCAAAAGGAACTGCATCACACGCCTTCAGGCGCGACTCAGCAGTTTGTCTATTGCTATTGCCGCAGGATAAACGCTTAACTGCCACCGTCATTAGCGGTCTGTCAGGTGCGCTTCTGCAATACGATAGACCTGAACCAGTTCCCCATTAATGCAGGCGTGTTGCTGATTACTTCAAGGGTGGGCGTATCGGATAGCAGTTCTTCGAAGACAACATCCATCCGGGTGGCCAAACGGCGAGATAAGGGGTTAAGTGCACGGCGCAACGGGGCTCGTTGTCCGGGGCTCAGAAACTTGTCGAGCAGAATGATGGTGCCGCCGGGCTTTAAGACGCGAGTCGCATCGATTAAACATTGCGCCGGGTGGGGCACGACCGAAGTGATCAGGTGCAACACGACGTGATCGAAGTGGTTGTCTGCAAAAGGCAGTGACATGCAGTCACCCAGTATCCAGTCTATATGTAAATTTGTGGCGCGTGGACGGGCGCGGGAGAGCATCGCAGCGTTAAAATCCAGTGCGGTGTAGTGATGCAGCGCGGGCAGCAGCGGCAGATCCAGTCCGGTGCCGATGCCGCTCAATAATACTTTTCCGGCTGCGAGGTTGGGCAGCGCTTTAAGGGAGCGTGTGCGTGCGCCCAGTAATGCGCGCGCAACAACCAGATCGTAGATAGGAGCAATCAGGCTATAGCTGATACGCAGCAGCGGATTGGAGCGATAAGTTTGTGTTTGCATGGCGGGAATCAGAGGTTTGTTTAATGATTTTAGCTCAGATATTTCGTTTGGACGTAAGATGATAGCGAGAAGGGTGTTCGGTGCGGTTGCCGATAGGCTTGATTACAGGTAATATTCCAGCCCTTTCGCTTTCGTATGAGCATTCTTGCAGGTATGGCGACGCGTGTCGTCTTTTTTTGCTTTAACAGGGCGTATGCAATACAGGCACAAAGGGCAGTACAGCGGTTGTATTTGTATCGCGTTTCTGTCCGGCGTAGCAGTTTTTAACACCCAGTTTGATTTGATTGAGGTACACCGTGGTTAATTTGCCGAAGCAACAAGGTTTGTATGATCCGCGCCAGGAGCGCGATGCCTGTGGAGTGGGTTTTGTCGCCCACATCAAGGGTAAAAAAAGCCATGACATGGTCAGTCAAGGCTTACAAATTCTCGAAAACCTGACCCATCGGGGGGCGACGGGTGCAGATCCGCTTGCCGGCGATGGTGCAGGTATTCTTTTGCAAATCCCTGACGCCTTCTTTCGTGCCGAATGTGCGGCGCAGGATCTGGCACTGCCGGAAGCCGGACGTTATGGTGTCGGGATGATATTTATGCCCAAAGAGCCGGCAGCGCGTGCCGCCTGTGAGCAAATCGTCACTGAAAAAGTCAATGCCGAAGGTCAATCAGTACTGGGTTGGCGTTATGTGCCGGTCGACAGCACGATTTTGGGCGAGAGCGTTAAACTGGTTGAGCCTATCGTGCTGCAAGTCTTCATCGGTTGTGGTGAAAATTGCGCTGATACCGAGGCATTCGAACGCAAGCTGTTCGTCATCCGCAAGACCGCAGAACATGCGATCAGCAATCTGCCGAATGAGCTGGGTCGTGGCTTCTATGTGCCTTCGCTGTCTGCTCGCACTATTGTCTACAAGGGCATGTTGCTAGCCGATCAGGTGGGTAAATATTACCCGGATTTGCAAAATCCAACTGTGATCAGTGCGCTGGCACTGGTTCATCAGCGTTTCTCGACGAATACTTTCCCTACCTGGAATCTGGCGCATCCGTTCCGCATGATTGCGCATAACGGCGAAATCAATACGGTACGCGGTAACGTGAACTGGATGGCGGCGCGTCATGCGGCGATGTCCTCGAATTTGCTGGGCGAAGATCTGGAAAAACTCTGGCCGCTGATCGTGAGTGGTCAATCAGACTCGGCCTGTTTTGACAATGCGCTGGAATTGCTGGTGGCCGGTGGTTACTCCCTGCCACACGCGATGATGCTGTTGATTCCGGAAGCCTGGGCGGGTAATCCATTGATGGATGAAGAGCGCCGTGCATTCTACGAATATCACGCCGCGTTGATGGAGCCATGGGATGGTCCTGCTGCGGTTGCGTTTACCGATGGCCGTATGATAGGCGCGACACTGGATCGCAATGGTTTGCGTCCTGCGCGTTACCTGATCACCGACGATGATGTGGTGTTGCTGGCCTCCGAAATGGGCGTCTTGAATATTCCTCAGCACAAAGTGGTCAAGAAATGGCGCTTGCAGCCGGGTCGTATGTTCCTGATCGACATGGAAGCGGGCCGCATCATCGACGATGACGAACTGAAGAGCCAGTTGGCAACAGCGAAACCTTACCGTCAGTGGATAGAAGAATCACGCTTCTTCCTGGGCGATATGCCTGCTGCTATTAGCGAAAACAAGCTGAACGCGTCATTACTGGATACGCAACAGGCGTTTGGTTATTCGCAGGAAGACATCAAGTTTGTCATCGCACCTATGGTCAATGCCGGTGAAGAGCCGACCGGTTCGATGGGTACGGATGCCGCGCTGGCGGTATTGTCGAATAAAAATCGCTCTTTCTACGATTATTTCCAGCAATTATTCGCACAAGTGACCAATCCGCCGATCGATCCGATCCGCGAAGAAATCGTCATGTCGCTGACATCCTTCATCGGCCCCAAGCCAAATCTGCTGGGCATCGATGAAACAGTGCCGATGCTGCGTTTGGAAGTGCATCAGCCTGTGCTATCCAATGACGATATCGCGAAGCTGCGCAATATCGATCAACTCACTCAGGGTCGTTACCGCTCACTGGTATTGGATATCACTTATCCGGTCAGCGCAGGGGCAGAAGCGTGCGCTTCTTACGTCAAGGCCTTGTGTGCAGCGGCCGATAAGGCGGTCGCCGATGGTTACAACGTGCTGATTCTGTCGGACCGCGCCATGTCCAGTGAACGCGTCGCGATTCCAGCCTTGGTTGCCTGCTCGCGCGTGCATCAGCATCTGGTTCAGGCAGGGCTGCGCACCAGCACCGGTCTGGTCGTTGAAACGGGTTCGGCTCGTGAAGTGCATCACTTCGCGCTGCTGGCAGGTTACGGTGCAGAAGCGGTTTGCCCTTGGCTTGCCTTTGAAACAATCGCGTCGCTCAATCTGCCTGCCGGAGTCGATGCCTATGAAGCTAAGAAGCGTTTCATCAAGGCGATCGACAAGGGCTTGATGAAGGTCATGTCCAAGATGGGTATTTCCACCTATCAGTCCTATTGCGGCGCGCAAATATTTGAAGCGATTGGTCTGGATGCGTCCTTTGTTGCCGAATATTTCACCGGAACAGCGACACAGATCGAAGGGATCGGTCTGGCTGAAGTGGCTGAAGAAGCGCAGCGCATGCACAAGGATGCGTTTGGTAAGGATCCTGTTCTGGCCAATGCTTTGGCGGCGGGTGGTGAATATGCTTACCGCGTCCGTGGCGAAGAGCATATGTGGACGCCGGACTCCATTGCTAAGTTGCAAATGGCGACACGTACCAACAATGCCTCGACTTACAAGGAATATGCAAAGCTGATCAACGAACAAAGCACTAAGCTGAAAACGTTGCGCGGACTGTTCGAAATCAAGCCTGCCGGTGATGCTGTGCCGCTGATTGAGGTCGAATCGGCGAAGGAAATCGTCAAACGTTTTGTTACGGGTGCGATGTCTTTGGGTTCGATTTCAACGGAGGCACATACCACGCTGGCGATCGCGATGAACCGTATCGGTGGTAAGTCCAATACCGGCGAAGGTGGTGAGGATGCTTCACGCTTCGCGATCTTCAAGGGCGGCGAAATGCTCTCCGACATCATCGGTAAGAGCCGTATCGAAACTGATCGCGAACTCAAAGCGGGTGACTCCTTGCGCTCGAAGATTAAGCAGGTCGCATCCGGTCGTTTCGGTGTGACTGCCGAATACCTGGCTAGTGCGGATCAGATTCAGATCAAGATGGCGCAGGGTGCTAAGCCCGGTGAAGGCGGTCAGTTGCCAGGCCATAAGGTATCTGAATACATCGCCAAGCTGCGTTTCTCGGTTCCGGGCGTGGGTTTGATTTCTCCTCCTCCTCATCACGATATTTACTCGATCGAAGATTTGGCACAGTTGATCCACGATCTGAAGAATTCCAATCCATCGGCTTCAATTTCGGTCAAGCTGGTCTCCGAAGTCGGGGTAGGTACTGTCGCTGCCGGTGTTTCCAAGGCGAAGGCTGACCACATCGTGGTGTCCGGTTTTGACGGCGGCACGGGTGCATCTCCCTTGTCTTCCATCAAGCACGCGGGTACGCCGTGGGAACTGGGTTTGGCCGAGGCACAGCAGACGCTGGTGCTCAATCAGTTGCGCGGACGTGTCGCTTTGCAGGTGGATGGTCAGTTGAAGACCGGTCGCGATGTGCTGATCGGTGCGTTGTTGGGTGCTGACGAGTTCGGTTTTGCGACCGCGCCGCTGGTGGTTGAGGGTTGCATCATGATGCGTAAGTGTCATCTCAATACTTGCCCGGTCGGTGTTGCGACCCAGGATCCTGAGTTGCGTCGTAAATTTACCGGTCAACCTGAGCACGTGGTGAACTACTTCTTCTTCGTCGCCGAAGAATTGCGTGAATTGATGGCGCAAATGGGTATTCGTCGTTTTGTCGATTTGGTAGGCCGTTCCGATCTGCTGGATGTGAAGCACAGTATCGCGCATTGGAAATCACAAGGCCTTGATTTTTCAAAAGTATTCTATCAGCCAAACGTCGCGGACAGCGTGGCACGTCGTCATACCGAGACGCAGGATCACGAACTCGACAAGGCGCTGGACAATGAATTGATCAACCAAGCCAAGAATGCGATTGAAAATAAATCCGCTGTAGTGATCGATAGCCAAATTCGCAACGTCAACCGCACGGTCGGCACGATGTTGTCGCATGAAGTCGCCAAGCGTTACGGTCATGCCGGATTAGCCGATGACACCATACAGGTGAATTTCACCGGTACGGCGGGCCAGAGCTTCGGCGCGTTCCTGTCGCACGGTATTTCCTTTGAATTGCGCGGCGAAGGGAACGATTACGTGGGTAAAGGTTTGTGTGGCGGTCGTATCGCAATCATGCCGCCTCGTGACGCTAAACTGGTTGCGTCTGAAAATATCATCGTCGGCAATACTGTGATGTACGGTGCGACGGCCGGTGAGTGCTATTTCAATGGCGTGGCGGGCGAGCGTTTTGCGGTCCGTAACTCCGGTGCGATCGCGGTGGTTGAAGGACTGGGAGATCATGGCTGTGAATACATGACCGGCGGTATGGTGGTGGTGCTGGGACAGACGGGTCGTAATTTCGCGGCAGGTATGTCGGGCGGCGTCGCTTACGTGCTGGATGAGGACGGCGACTTCAATAAGCGTTGCAATTTGACTATGGTGGCGATCGAAGCCGTTGGCGCACCGGATGATTCCGGTATCCATTTCAACCACCTCAACATGGCGGACGAGCAGGCGTTGCGTACTCAGATTGAGAAACATCTGAAGTATACCAACAGTGAACGCGCAAAGACGATACTGGAAAACTGGGCGGACTACCTGCCTAAATTTACCAAGGTCATGCCGACGGATTACCGCCGTGCGCTGAAGGAACAAGCCGCAGAACAATTAAAGCAAGGGGGGGCTGCATAATGGGTAAGCCAACTGGATTTATGGAATACGACCGCTTGTCAGAGGCGAATTTGCCGGTGGCCGAGCGTCTGGTGAATTACAGCGAGTTTGTTTTGCATCTGAGCGATGATGAGGCTAAGACGCAAGCCGCGCGCTGTATGGATTGCGGCGTGCCGTTTTGTACTTCAGGTTGTCCGATCAACAATATTATTCCTGACTGGAATGATCTGGTGTATCGCGGCAACTGGCGCGGCGCGCTGGATGTGTTGCATTCGACCAATAATTTCCCGGAATTTACCGGTCGCTTGTGCCCGGCTCCCTGTGAAGCGGCTTGCACGCTGAATATCAATAACGACGCGGTCGGCATCAAGTCTGTCGAACACGCCATTATCGACAAGGGTTGGGAGATGGGTTGGGTCGTGCCTCAAGTGCCGGCTCAGAAAACAGGTAAAAAGGTTGCGGTGGTCGGTTCCGGTCCTGCCGGTATGGCTTGCGCTCAGCAACTGGCTCGTGCCGGTCACGATGTGACGCTGTTCGAGAAAAATAGCCGCATCGGCGGCTTGATGCGTTACGGCATTCCTGATTTCAAGATGGAAAAGTCACACATCGATCGCCGTGTTGCGCAGATGGAAGCCGAAGGCGTTACATTTAGAACTTCGGTCTTTATCGGGACTGAGTGTGAAGCGGGCGTGGCGAACATGGCAACAGTAACGATCTCTCCAGAGACGTTGCTGGCGGACTTTGCTGCTGTGGTGTTGACCGGTGGCGCTGAAACGCCGCGTGATTTGCCGGTTCCAGGTCGTGAACTGTCCGGTATTTACAATGCGATGCAGTTCCTGCCGCAACAAAATCGCGTCAATGCCGGGGATGAACTGCCTGAGCAGTTGCGTGCGACGGGTAAGCATGTGGTGGTGATCGGCGGTGGTGATACCGGTTCTGACTGCGTGGGTACCTCAAATCGTCACGGCGCTTTATCGGTTACTCAGATCGAAGTGATGCCGCGCGCGCCGGATCAGGAAAACAAACCGTTGACCTGGCCAAACTGGCCGATGAAGTTGCGCACTTCCAGTTCGCATGAAGAAGGCTGTAACCGTGACTGGGCGATCGCGACCAAGGAATTCATCGGTAGCGACGGTAAAGTTGAAAAGCTGCGTGCAGTTCGCGTCGAATGGAAAGACGGCAAGATGACGGAAGTGGCGGGCAGCGAGTTTGAGCTGAAGGCTGATCTGGTGTTCCTGGCGATGGGTTTTGTCAGTCCGGTGAAAAAAGTGCTGGAAGCATTCGGTATCGAAAAGGATGTGCGTGGAAATGCAAAGGCCGACACAGATGGCTATCGCACCAGCCGGGATCGTGTTTTTGCCGCTGGTGATATTCGTCGTGGTCAGTCGCTGATCGTATGGGCGATACGTGAAGGGCGTCAGTGCGCACGTTCAGTGGACGAGTTTTTGATGGGATCTTCTGTTTTACCTCGTTAAGCGGTGGGAGGCGGGGTTTGCTCCGCAAATAAAATAATAAAGGCAATACATGAACTTCAAACTTAAAAATGATACCTTTTTGCGCGCACTGTTGCGTGAGCCGACCGAATACACGCCACTGTGGATGATGCGTCAGGCCGGCCGTTTCTTGCCTGAGTACCGTGCAACGCGTGCGCGCGCAGGCAGTTTTCTGGGGCTGTGCAAGAATCCTGACTTTGCAACTGAAGTCACCATGCAGCCTTTGGATCGTTACCCTTTGGATGCGGCGATTCTGTTCTCCGATATTCTGACCGTACCGGATGCGATGGGTTTGGGGCTATATTTTGCCGATGGCGAAGGTCCTAAGTTCGAACGTCCGTTGCGCGATGAAGCGGCGATCAAAGCATTGCAGGTTCCTGATATCGACAAAACTTTGCGTTATGTGACCGATGCAGTTTCGCAAATTCGCAAAACGCTCGATGGTCGCGTGCCATTAATCGGCTTCTCTGGCAGTCCGTTTACCTTGTCTTGCTACATGGTTGAAGGCGGCGGCAGCGATGATTACGCTCGCGTGAAGACATTGATGTACAACGAGCCTAAGCTGATGCACCACATCCTCGAAGTGACAACTCAGGCAGTCATCGCTTACCTGAATGCGCAGATCGAAGCAGGCGCGCAAGCTGTGATGATCTTCGACTCCTGGGGTGGGGTGTTGTCTCACTCGGCGTATCATGAGTTCTCGCTGCCCTATACGCAACGCATCGTGGAAGGGTTGATTAAGGAAAAAGACGGCGTGCGGATTCCTAATGTCGTATTTACCAAAGGCGGCGGTTTGTGGATAGACAGTATTGCGGCAACAGGTTGCGATGCGATCGGTCTGGACTGGACGATGGATATCGGTGTTGCGCGTCAGAAGGTGGGACATAAAGTGGCGCTGCAAGGTAATCTCGACCCTGCGGTGCTGTTCGCTAATCCTAATGCGATCCGCAATGAAGTTGAAAAGGTGCTGAGCAGCTACGGATACGGTGGCGGTCATGTATTTAATCTGGGTCACGGTATCTCCCAGCATACTAATCCTGAAAATGTCGCTGCGATGGTCGCGGCAGTGCATGAATTGAGCCGCAAGTACCACTAGGCACATTGTTTTTAACAAAAAACCGCAGGTGATCCCTGCGGTTTTTTTGTTTTTGAAATGAAGGAATGTGATTTATCAGTAATCTATCCATTATATAAATATCCATATAAACAACGGCTCAAAGATTGATTTCATTAATATTACCGAAAAGAGTTGACTGAGTTTTTTTAACCCCTATAATGCGCACCTCTTCACTGGAACAGTGGTTGAAACGAAGCGGGTCTGGTAACGGAAAGCGCTTAAAAATCAGAGGGTTGATTGAGTTTCAGGCGATGTTTTGGTGGCAGAAACGGATTTAAAAGAAGTGTAAAATTAAAGTTGACAG
>CAISHO010000095.1 GCA_903885165.1 uncultured Nitrosomonadales bacterium
TATAACGCGGCTCATGCCACAAGCGCCCGGCTTCCAGCAAAGTATAAGCTAACCAGGTATCAGCATCCGAAGCTGAATTTTGGTCTGCCACGCCCCAGCTGCCATCCGCGCGTCTGCCCCACTGCCAGGCCGGCAGACGAGCGCTTAAATCCCCGCCAGCCAGATTATCGCGCGTCCAGCCCAGTATCCGCTCAAAAGCATTTTTATCGTTTGCGACCAATGAAAAGAACAAAGCATAAGCCTGCCCTTCCGATGTGCTGTAATGCTGCTCGCTCTCATCGGCCATAACCCGGCCGTCAGCCTGAATAAAGCGTTGCTCGAAATCCCTCCACATCGGCCAGTCGGCACAGGGGACAGCGTATGCCCATACAGGCAAAAGCAAGCACACCAGCAGCAGACGAACGGTGAGGCTCATCAGTCGATCACTTACCCAGTCGCACTGACGCCAATTTGCGCAGATAGCGGAAAGCCATCACCGCCACCAGCAAGGCAGCAGCCCCGATCAAGACGATCAGGATCAACGGCTGTTTGGACAAATACCAGCGCAGCGCCGTCCACCATGGCAAAGAACCGGTGAAATAAGTAGGACCGGTCTGAAAACCTTCGATGCGTTTACCGCTTTGCATCACCAGATCGCCGTGGAACGAGGGTAACATCTTGGGGTTAGCCATCGAAGTGGCGAGGGTCTCGATTTGATCGGGATTATCCCCGGTAAACACCACCACCGCGCGCCCCGCTTTAAGGGGCGACTCAAAAGCTACCAGCGCGCCCAGACCGCCATCGCCCTTGGTAATCAAATCCCCCGCGCGGTGCATCGCATCTTCCAGGTCGCGATTTTCCCAGCGTGAGCGCAAGCGCTCGAAAGGTCCGGGCAGCTTCAGCGTATGCGAGCCATTATTAAGCAACGGGTGCATCTTATCCGCCCAGCGTTCAAGCAGCGGTTGATTGCCCGCTGAGCCGATCAAGATCAAATCCTTGTTGGCATTCGCTTCAACATTCGCCGCCGAAACGAGCTCATGCCTTATTGCCGGATAGCCCGTGACACGCCCCATCCTCCCCATAATCATCAGATAAGTTTCCATCTCAGCCAGAGACACCTTATTCGGCATCACCACCGCCGTTTCCGACAAATCCGCCATACGGGTAAACGGGAAACCATCATTGGCGAAATACGCCAGATTCGGCATCGCCGTGTAATGCGGGAAAGAAGAAAAATCGATGGTCGAATCGGTATCGATCACGCCGCGCTCATTATTCAGGAATACATCCTTACAGGCGCCCTGTTTGATGTAATCAAAAAAGTAATGGAACTGCATCTGGTTCTGGCCGAACACCTTGTCGTGCGGAAGCAAGACGACTTCGTTGCCCACCACCTTACCATCTTCCATAAATGGAAGTTTGACCTTTTTATCCAGCTTGCCCGGCACGCTCAAGAGCGGTAGGGAACGGATAAATTGGCCGTTGATATTGACGTTAAGGGTGGAGCGGTCGACCACCGGACGAATGGTATAACGGTAATGTAAATCCAGCGGCACGCCGTCGCTGCGCCAGGGGAACATATCCGGCGGCAAATTGAAGTTAACCCTTATCATATCCGGCGTCACGCCTTCCACCTGCAAATCCGGATGTTTGGCCAACTCCCCCAGATGAACCGGACGATCGGTCGGTATCCAGTTAGGTGCGTCATAGGGCTTACGTAACGGCACCTCGGCCACCTGCGTCACATTGACATAACCACCTGTCAAGGTCGGTTTACCCAGCATCAAAGCATGAGCAGCCAGTTCCAACTCCTTGGCATCACGCCCCATGATCACCAGCAATTTTGCGTGTGTGTTCAACGGATTCGTCACCACTGCTAGACTCGCCCCGGTGATAGCGGGGAGATTCAACCCGGCGGGCGCAGCACTACCGGACACCATCATCACACCGTTCCCCTTAGGCAGGGTATTGAGCATCACCGGAAACTCGGCACCGCGATAACTGGCCAGACTACCGAACCAGGAGGCCACCACCCCGGCAACGTGCAGCACATCGTTAGCGGGTGCGGCAGGGAACACAATAGGCAGGTTGAGCCTATGGTTGTCCATCTTGTCAAAAAATGGACCGGGCAATAAAGCCATGTCATTAGGCATGATCAAATGGCGGACGGTCAGATCCAGCTTGCTTTGATTGCTGATGTTGCTCCACAGCGTGGAGTGCATCGGATCTTCACATTCACGCGTGTAGTGCGCGATCATCTCCAGCGTTAACTTATTGAAATCAATGAACATATTTGAATCCAACTGAACATCGCTGAGATGTCCGTTGCTATATTCATGATTCAACGGCAGCGAAGTCATCAACTCGTCGTTGAGTTTAACTTTCAGATGCGACAATTCAGGGATCAGTGAAGGAGACCATGCGTAGGATAACTTGACCTTGGCAGCGGTAATCACTTCGTCGTTTCGCACCGCAACGGTCAGTGTGCGCTGACCGTTGACGCCGCGCAATTCCATCGGTCTTAATTCGCCCAACTCTTCAAACGTATAGGAATAATGGCTCACATCGTCAGAGTTGACGGGGGCAACCGCATCAACCGCCACCACGGGCGCGGATTCGACCGGCGCTGTGTGATGATGTTTTTTTGCATAAACGACATCCGGCGCTGTGGCACAGGTAACAAAAATCACGCTCAGCAATGCTTTATGCAGGCGGTTAAATTTAAATTTTTGCTTACTATTCGTATAGTTAAGACGCGAAGTCATCATTCACTCACAATCAATAATATTTCGAGCCGTAAAAGTGGCATCGCTATTTTTGCGCTTTATCACGCAGGATCATTCCCGGTTTGAGCAACAAGCCACCCCTCCAAGGACGCCAGACTGCCCTATTTTTTCAACATCACTGCTTTTAGATCAACCCGATATGAATCAGCGCGCTCAACTTCAGCATGCGCAGCGGTTATTTTAACCCCCGACCGCAGCATCATGCTACGCCCCGCACGCAATAACGCACGGAACCGCCCGGTCATCGCATCCAAGCCCGTTTTTTTCTTCTCGAAGATACCCAGATCCACTTTTTCAGGCTCTCCCTCAAAATGCCCTCTCATCCGGACTGTTAAATAATGTCCCAGATGCTGGAATCCCCGCATACTGTGATACAGAATCTCCTTCAAGCCATTGAAGGGGCGGTCCACTTCACGATTTTCCGACCAGTCCAGCCAGGCATCGGCACGCGCCAGTGTGCACTGCACCAAATCCATCTGTTGCTGTATGTCGAGCGCTTCAAATTCCAACCCCACGCTAACGTCTTTGGTGAACACAGCGCGTGCTGGAAACACACACTCCCTGTACCCCATGAAAAGCGAAACGCGCACCTCGCTACCCAATGTCACCATGCCCGCCTCCGGCATCAGCAACCCTAAACCGCCTTCAGAATAATCATTTGCACGACACACAATACTATGACCCGTGTTCAATTTCAGCATGGCTTTTTGATTACAAACAACACGGTGATTATTCCTCACCTGCTTCGTCTCTGTCGCGACGGCCACGGAGGCACCCAATATCACCAGATTGTAAACCGTCCAGAGCAAATTAAGGATTACGGTATCCGCCTCAAAGGTATTCCACCAGAACAGTCGCACTATTCCGATCATAAATCCCCCGATATTAAGCACCAGCATCACCAAATAAGGTTCACTGATCTCCCAGTCGAAGTACTCTTCGGCAACCAATCCGCCCTTGGAAGTCACGTTAAACTTGCCCAATTTGGGACTGATCAACGCCACCAGTGTGGGTCTGAAGATATACCATGCGAGCACCGCCTCATACAATTCAGCCCAGAAAGAGTGGCGATGCTCTCCTTGCATACGCGAATTGGTCACGTTGGCGTGTGCTAGGTGAGGCAGCGCGTAGGCCGCAATCGCCAGCGCTTCGGCATGAATAATGTGCGCCTGAAAAAACAAGTACGACAACGGCGAGAGCAAAAACACCATGCGCGGCAAGCCGTAAAAGAAATGCAACATCGCGTTCGAATAACACACGCGCTGCATAAAATTCAGACCTTTACCGGAAAACGGATTATCCACACGAAAAATCTGCGCCATGCCCCGCGCCCAGCGTATGCGCTGCCCCACATGAATGGACAAACTCTCAGTCGCCAACCCGGCCGCCTGCGGGATGGAAATATAAGCGGTGTTATAACCTAATCGGTGCATTTTCAAGGCGGTATGCGCATCTTCTGTCACGGTTTCCACCGCCACACCGCCTACTTCCAGTAATATCGTGCGCCTGATAACGGCACAGGAACCACAGAAAAAGGTGGCATTCCATAAGTCGTTGCCATCCTGAATCAGGCCGTAGAACAATTCACCTTCATTGGGCACACGACGAAACGTGCCCAGATTTCGCTCGAACGGATCGGGCGATAAAAAATGATGGGGCGTCTGCACCATGCCAAGCTTGGAATCACGCAAAAACCAGCCCATGCTCATCTGCAAAAATGAACGCGCTGCGATATGGTCGCAGTCGAAAATCGCGACAAATTCGCCGTGGGTTTGGGTCAACGCGCTGTTAATATTACCGGCCTTGGCATGGTTGTGTTCGATACGGGTCAAATGCCCCACCCCCAGACTATCGGCAAACGCTTTGAATTCATCACGACTGCCGTCGTCCAGAATATAGACCTTTAATTTATCGCGCGGCCAATCTATCGCCAGCGCGGCCAGCACAGTCGGACGCACCACTCGCATCGATTCGTTATAAGTCGGAATATAGATATCCACACTGGGCCAGAGCGACATATCTATCGGCATCGGTTCAGGCTTGCGCCGCAAGGGCCAGATGGTCTGCGCATAGCCTAACAGCAACACAAACCACGCGTATACTTCCGCCAGCGCAAGGATCACCGCGAATGAGCCATCGAGCCAGTTATCCAGCACGATCGTTTCCGTAAAGCGCCAATACAGGTAACGGCTGGAGGCATTGATCGAGAACACGATCATGATAAGGGTAAACAAGGTGCCACTGTAGCGACGTAAAAACAAAGACAAACCAAAAACCAGCGCACCAAAAATAGCCTGCGAGGACAGACTTAAAGGGATCGACAAAGTGACAATATAAAACGACACCGCCAGGGCGATCGCAACAGCTCGCCAGTAAGGATGCTCCCAACCATGCCACTCTCTCAATGCAACCAGGAGTTCATTGAGTTTGCCGTATTTATATCGAACAGGTGGAGTCATCCCCTCATGCCCCGCCTCACCTTCAATCGCAGTGGAATTCACAGGAATAGCTGCAGAGGGTTGCGTGTTCAACTGGGTATCCGGGCTATAATATTTTTCAGCCAGCGAGTCAACAGCCTCAAGTCGTCGAATGCCTGACTATGGGGCGCGTATTCACGTATCGGTTGCTGAAAGGCCAGCGCTTCACCCAAAGATTCATCGCGATGTATAGCATGCGGCGCCAGACGTTCTCCCAGCGTGCTTTGCATAACCGAATGGATATCCCGGTTAAGCGGCAAACCTGCATCGAACTGGTTCAACACATAAAACGAGCCATAAAAATCGGTACGATTCGCGCAATAGTATTCGAGTAACCCCTCTATCGAATTGAGCGTCGCATAGGAGCCTGCATCGGGGATCATCACCACTAGAACCAGGTTGGCGATAGCCAGCACCTGCTGCACATATACGGAGGGGCCAGGCGGTGTATCGATGATCGTCAGTGCGCCGGGATTGTGTTCCAGCCCAGCCAGATTATCGCGCAGCCAGTTCGGCGTATGCGTCAAATAAGCCTCAAAGGTAATCCGCTCAATTTCCGATGCCTTGCCGTAAGGGATGAAGCTTACCCCGTAGGCGCTGTCGTATTCGGCGTAAAACCAGCTACTCTGTTGCAGTGTCTGATGTATCAGTCCAACTTCATCACCAGGATCAGCACCGAGATGCAATCGCATCGCATTTTGCGGATCCAGATCGACCAGCCTGACCGACTCTCCGCTCTCCGCCAGCGCACAAGCCAGATTGACAGATACAGTGGTTTTACCTACACCGCCCTTAGGCGAAATAACGGCGATTACAGTCATTATTTATTTAAAAACCCGAACAAGCCACGTAAATTACTTTCCGGGGCGCTACCAGCAGCCGTCTTTTGCGGATTGAGCAAACGTGAAAAAACTGCGTCAAGCGAATTATCCGGCGCCAGGACGACTGGCGCAATGTGAGGATTAACGGCCGCCGGTGTCGTCGCCAAATGACCAAATAAAGTGCGTAAAGGCATCACAGCCAGTGGTGCTGTCGGGATCGCTACCGGCTTGGCAAATAATGACGATAAACCATCCTGTGCGACAACAGGCTGAGCGACAGACTGAAATATCGGCGCCACAGAATGCAGCATAGTCGCAACCGGTTGAGCGACAGCCGGAGTGAGTTTGGCTGCGGCCTTGCGCGTAGGCATAGCTGGCCTGCTCCGCTCCATCGCCTCGACGATAGGCCAACTTTGCGTTGCTTTATCTGCTATGTAGGTCTGCTGTATTTCCTGATAGCTGGAAGATTCTCCGCCAAATTTTCGGAACAAATTACGGATATCTGCATTGGCTTCCTGACTCATAGCATCCTCATGAATAAACTACAATCGATCACGCCGCTCTTCCAAAACGAAAAGTAATCAGAAAATCATCGGATTTTACAGCATCAGCATCAGCCTGAACCAGTTGCAAGGCCGGGTTTGCGCTAATCACGGAGAACCAGTGCGCATAGATACCTTCAAGAATCGCAGGAGACCAAGTCAAAGCTTGCTCACCAAATGCAGCTTGCAAGGGTGCGACATGATGTTCAATGAACAACCCGTCCGGTTTTTCGGTCAACTTTGCCCAACCCCAATTCATCTCAAGCCAGATGGCATTGATAGAGCCTTCCAGTTCCGCAATCGTATTGCCCGCCGGGGTCCGCATATTTTGCGCCATCGACGCTCCGAGACGCGCCATCAACACACGCAATTCCGCAACCGGAATTTGCTGACCAAATTCAACAGCAAATGCGGTTAAAAATGCACGCCACTGGGCTGAGCATTGTTGCCGGGCAAAATATCCGAGATTTTTCCCCATATCATTCATCTCATTCTCCTGAAACACGCTCAATAATTATATCTAAACTGTTGCAATTTTAGCACTTCATTCCATATCGTTACATTAATAAGTTTATCAACCTGTAAGGATAAAGCCAACAAGTCCAGAGAATATCCTCATTACGCGGCCTTGAAAAAAGCCATCCCCTGAAACAAAATCCATAACACCCCTTGAAAATAAAAAAATCAGCCCAATTTACTCAAAGGTTAAATTCAGGAGAACGAACGACATGGAACAAATCAACCCGCAAGACGAAAGTATCCAATCTGAACCTGCTGCAGAAGCAGGAGACATCATGCCCAGCACGGAAGAGTTGCTGCAAGCGTCTGAACGCAAAGCGCAGGAACACTATGACGCCTGGATGTACGCCAAGGCCGAAACCGAAAACATGCGCCGCCGTGCCGCAGAGGATGTCAGCAAAGCGCAAAAATTTGCAGTAGAACGTTTTTCCAATGAAATGCTCGCCGTTAAGGACAGTCTGGAAGCCGGGCTCGCGGTTGAAACAGCCTCTGTCGAAAGTTTCAAGAGCGGCATGGAACTGACACTCAAACAACTCTCCAGCGTATTTGATAAATTCAACATCACCGAAATCAACCCGGTGGGAGAAAAACTGGATCCGCACAAACATCAGGCAATCAGTATGGTGCCGAACGAATTACCTGCTAACACTGTAGTGAGCGTAATGCAAAAAGGTTACGCCTTGAATGACCGTGTATTGCGCCCGGCACTGGTGCTGGTATCGCAAGGACAATAACAACAGCTAGTAGCTTGTAGCAAGATTCTGCATCAGCAACACTTGAAAAATGAATTTGCCGCCCCATCTAGGGCGTCATCGTAAACAACAAACTTCGAAAGGATTGCAACATGGGTAAAATTATTGGTATTGACCTGGGAACAACCAACTCTTGCGTCGCCGTTATGGAAAACGGCAAGACCAAGGTGATTGAGAACGCGGAAGGTACGCGCACCACCCCTTCGATCATCGCCTACATGGAAGACGGCGAAGTGCTGGTCGGCGCAGCCGCCAAGCGCCAGGCTGTCACCAACCCGAAGAACACACTGTACGGCGTAAAGCGCCTGATCGGTCGCCGCTTCGATGAGAAGATGGTACAAAAAGACATCGACATGGTTCCATTCACCATCGTTAAAGCCAAGAACGGCGACGCATGGATCAAGGTACGCGATAAAGAATTCTCAGCACCTGAGATTTCCGCACAAATCCTGATGAAGATGAAGAAGACTGCCGAAGATTACTTGGGCGAATCTGTCACTGAAGCGGTTATCACCGTTCCTGCCTATTTTAACGATGCACAGCGTCAAGCTACCAAGGATGCCGGTCGTATCGCGGGTCTGGATGTAAAGCGCATCATCAATGAACCTACTGCTGCCGCTTTGGCTTTCGGTATGGACAAGCAAGAAGGCGACCGCAAGATCGCAGTTTATGACTTGGGTGGCGGTACATTCGATATCTCTATCATCGATATCGCAGAAATCGACGGCGAACACCAGTTTGAAGTAATGTCCACCAACGGCGACACCTTCCTGGGCGGCGAAGACTTCGACATGCGCGTCATCGAATTCCTGGTTGAAGAATTCAAGAAGGATTCCGGCATTGATCTGAAGAAAGACATGCTGGCTCTGCAACGTCTGAAAGACGCGGCTGAAAAGGCTAAGATCGAACTGTCTTCTGCTCAACAAACCGAAGTTAATCTGCCTTACATCACTGCAGACGCAACCGGTCCTAAGCATCTGGCTGTAAAGATCACCCGCGCTAAGCTGGAGAGCATCGTAGAAGATCTGGTTGCCCGTACCATCGAGCCGTGCAAGATCGCCATGAAGGATGCCGGCATCTCCATCTCAGACATCGCTGATGTGATTCTGGTCGGCGGTCAAACCCGTATGCCTATGGTTCAGAAGAAAGTCGAAGAATTCTTCGGTCGTGAACCACGCAAGGACGTGAACCCGGATGAAGCCGTTGCTGTTGGCGCTTGTATCCAGGGCGGCGTGTTGCAAGGTGAAGTTAAGGACGTATTGCTGCTGGACGTAACACCACTGTCTTTGGGGATTGAGACCATGGGCGGCGTGATGACCAAGCTGATCAAGAAGAACACCACGATTCCTACCAAGGCATCGCAAGTATTCTCGACAGCGGACGACAACCAGTCAGCTGTGACCA
>CAISHO010000096.1 GCA_903885165.1 uncultured Nitrosomonadales bacterium
CCGAAACGCGACAGTTGCTCGCGTAAGTTCTCCTCTGCTCCTTCGGTCTGGTAGGCCGGCAGTTTGTTCTGACATGTGGTGACAGAGGCGCTAATGCCATCTTCATCCTGTAAGGCCAGTTCAAAACCTGCAGGCGTTTCGCTGAAGGTGGCATGAATGCCTATACGGCGCTCGGCAGATTTTTTGGTCAATAGCAAATCCCACGCATGGTCGCGGTTGCGGTTGATTTGAAGTCCCGCATGCAGGCCGGGTAGGGTGTGTATCGCTTCGTTAGGCCAGATGCGCCACACGCCATCAGTTTTGCGCTCGACGACATTGGCTTGCAAACCGGTGACGTCCCGTTTGTGCAGATAGTTCAGGCCGTCGCTGTTCGCGAGTGTTTCGTCTGATTCAATATCGAACCACTGGTCGCCGACCTGGGTGACGGTGCCCAGCGGCAGACCTACAAACGAAGGCGTATCGAACGCGCCAATATCAGCCTGACGGCCATTGGTAAAATAATCTGTGGCACCGCGATGAAATGTCTTGTCCGGGTCTGGGGTAAAAAGCAATCGGGTTCGTCCGCTGGAAGATGCGCGTAGGTCGCTGCGGTCGGTCAGGATCTCGTCAAGCAGGCGACGATAGTGTCCGGTGATATTTTTCACATAAGCAGCGTCTTTGTAGCGCCCTTCGATCTTGAAACTGCGAACGCCTGCGGCGACCAGTGCGCGCAGGTTATCACTCTGGTTGTTGTCTTTGACCGATAGCAGGTGTTTATCGTAAGCGACCACGCGTCCTTGATTGTCCTGCAGGGTGTAGGGTAATCGGCAGGCTTGTGAACAATCGCCCCGGTTAGCGGAGCGTCCGGTATGTGCGTGGCTTATATAACACTGACCGGAATAGGCGACGCACAGCGCGCCGTGGATAAAGTATTCGATGACGGTGTCATCCGGCACGGCGGCGCGTATCGCAGCAATTTCCTTCAGGTTGAGTTCTCGCGCCAGCACCAACTGCGAGAAGCCGACTTCAGCGAGGAATTTTGCTTTCTGGGGGGTTTTGATGTCGCACTGGGTCGAGGCGTGCAGCGCAATGGGCGGTAGGTCGAGTTGCAAGACGCCCATGTCTTGCACAATCAGCGCGTCCACCCCGGCGTGATAACAATCTGTTGCCAGTTGCCGCGCATCATCCAGTTCAGCGTCGCTCAAAATCGTGTTGAGCGTGACGAAAATTTTAGCGTGGTAGCGGTGGGCAAAGGCAGTCAGTTCAGCGATGTCGCGGATCGAATTACCCGCGTTGTGGCGAGCGCCCAAGGCGGGGCCGCCAATATAGACGGCGTCGGCACCGTGCAAGATCGCTTCGCGCCCGATGGCAGCCGTTTTTGCCGGGGCTAATAGCTCCAGCGTGGCATTAACGTGAAACTCGCGCAGCGATTCGTTTGTCCCCTCTACCGCTTGCGGGCGAGGGTTCGGGTGAGGGAAACGGGCATGGCTTGTTTCATTGTTTAGGTTGGCATCTTCGTTATGCCGGTTAGCTTGATACATGAATCAGTTCCGTTGATAAGTGACGAAGTGATATTCCAGTGGTTGCGGGGTGTCCTGTGTACGGACTTCGCGGGAGATTTCCCGCCATGTGGACAGATCGAATTCGGTGAAGTGGGCATCTCCGTCAACGTCCTGCTGAATCTCTGTGATATATAAAATATCTGCATAATCAATAGATTGTGCATAGATGTCCGCGCCGCCGACGATAAATGCATGGTTGCCGCATAGCTTTAAGGCTTCAGGCAGCGAATGTGCGATCAAACAACCCTCGATTTTCAATGCCGGATCGCGCGTCACCACCACCGTGGTGCGCCCCGGTAGCGGGCGACCGATCGATTCGAAGGTCTTACGACCCATGATCATATGGTGTCCCATGGTCAAGGCCTTGAAGTGTTTTAAGTCTTCAGGGCAGCGCCAAGGCAGGGTATTGTTAACACCTATGGTGCGGTTCTTCGCCATGGCAACGATGATGGCAATGCGGCTCATACCGGTGCCGGGATAAGCGTTTTTCATACAGCTACTTGTCCCTTGATGGCCGGATGCGGGTCGTAGCCTGACAAGGTGAAATCTTCATACTTGAAGCTTAAAATGTCGCGCACCTCGGGGTTGAGGGTCATCACCGGTAACGGTTGGGGTTCTCGCGACAGTTGCAACTGGGTCTGTTCCATGTGGTTCAGATACAAGTGTGCATCGCCAAAGGTATGCACGAAGTCGCCGGGTTCAAGATCACACACCTGCGCCATCATCATGGTCAGCAAGGCGTAGGAGGCGATGTTGAACGGTACGCCCAGGAAAATATCTGCGCTGCGCTGGTAGAGTTGACAGGAAAGTTTGCCATCTGCCACATAAAACTGGAAAAAGGCGTGACAGGGTGCGAGCGCCATCTGTTCCAGTTCGCCCACGTTCCAGGCGGAGACGATGATGCGGCGTGAATCGGGGTTATTTTTGATTTGATCGACTGCGATTTTAATCTGGTCGATCACGCGACCATCGACGGCTTCCCAGGAGCGCCATTGTTTACCATAAACCGGGCCCAGATCACCCGTTTCGTTTGCCCACTCATCCCAGATTTTGACGCCATGCTCCTTGAGGTAGCGGATGTTGGTGTCTCCCTGTAAAAACCACAACAATTCGTGGATGATGGACTTCATATGGCATTTCTTGGTGGTCACCAGCGGAAAGCCTGCTGACAGGTCGAAACGCATCTGATAGCCGAACACGCTAGTCGTCCCGGTTCCGGTGCGATCTGATTTTTTTGTGCCATGCTGCAGCACATGCTGCATGAGATTAAGATAAGTGCGCATGGCGTTAGTGGCGGGGGTAATGCATAAAAGCTACACGGAGATTGGCAGGATCGTATTCGGATGAGCCGGAGTCGGATGAGCCGGAGTCGGATCGGGTACGATTACTCATTAACGCGGTGAGTATCCCCGTGCGTGGCAGGATGTGGATGCTGGCTAGCATTTTTTCTGCAGCCTCTTGCGAGATGTGCGACATGTGGAGATCTTTCCTGTAATCAAGCGACGACTTTGTGGCTCGGTATGGTATCAAAAAAAGCCCTGCGGTTCGCGATGTAAGTGAAATTTGACGGTGTAGTCGCGCGAGTGGCTCGCATGAATAGAAAAAAGGGGGTTTACAGCTTACTCAGGGCGGCGGCAATCAACGCGTAGCGCACAAACTTACCTGCAGCCATGTAGAGCGCTGAATGCCAGGGGTTGAGGCGCAGCCAACCCGCAGCCAGACAAAGTGCATCGCCGATCAGGGGTACCCAGGCGAGCAGCAGGGCGGGTGCGCCAAAGCGTCTGAGCTTGTCGACGTGTTTTAACTGTTGAGTCTGAGGCAGCATCCACCCCATCCAGTAGCTGATCATACCGCCTAACGTGTTACCCAATGTACCCAGACCGAGTGCAATCCAAAGTGTGTCAGGGTAGTTGTGCAGGACGCCGGCTAAGACCGCTTCAGAGCCGCCTGGTAGTAGGGTTGCACCTAATAAGCTACTGATAAATAAAGATAAAATTGCGGATGTCTCGCTCATGAATGGAATGCTTGATGAAAATAACTGCGATTATCCACGGATGTGAACGGATTTGCAGGTTTCATTCCTGCTTTGTGGAGTGGTATTATGCCGAGCTGCCGGGTGAGCTTTGAACGTTAACGCCTGATGACTCAGTGTGATTGTTTCAAATTGTGGAGTGAAAATGTAATGCATCGTAATCAAGATGAAGGGGTGACACTGGGAATTACACTCGACGGCATCGCGTTCAACTACCCGAATTTGCCTGAACGTCATTGTGGCATGCTAGCTCAACAGTTGGATTGCAATCGACTGAGTTATGCCGGTGACCGGCTTTCGATCCGTATCGATGGACGGCCTGCCGTTGTATGGAGTGCTGAACTTGAAAAAGCCGATCCTCTTGCCTATCAATTCGTAAGTCAGTTCGTCGAAGAGAATCGTCTGAAGGTTCGTTCGAGGCGAACTGCCGGCCAATTATCGGCGACTTTAAAATATCACGCGCTGAACGTCGATAGGCGTGATTTGTGCGAGTGTCGCGTTTCATGATGATCCCGTTGCGGTCGAAGACTTTGTGAATTTACTCAAATCATTAGCCACGATCAGTGGTTTGACGCTGGTGTCGCGGATTTTAGCCTTTGCTCGTGACGTGTTGATTGCACGGGTGTTCGGCGCGGGGATGGCGACGGATGCGTTTTTTGTCGCCTTCAAATTGCCTAATTTATTGCGTCGTCTGTTCGCTGAAGGTGCATTTTCGCAGGCATTTGTACCTATTTTCGGCGAATACAAGAATCTTCGCGGTGAAGAAGAGACCAAGCTGTTGGTGGATCATGTCGCCTCTATGCTGGCTATCATCTTGTTTTTTGTCACGCTGATCGGTATCGTTGCCGCGCCCTTGCTGGTCTATATTAGTGCTCCGGGGTTTGTTAAAGACGCGGAAAAATTTCAGCTCACGGTGCAATTGCTGCGTATCACCTCTCCCTATATTTTCTTTATTTCGCTGGTCGCGGTCGCGGCTGCTATCCTCAATACCTATAACAAGTTTTGGGTGCCGGCCTTTGCGCCTATCCTGCTCAACATTTGCTTTATCGGCGGGGCACTGTGGCTGGCACCCTATTGCAATCCGCCTATCATGGCGCTGGCCTGGGCGGTTTTTGTCGCCGGATTTGTGCAACTGGCTTTCCAGATTCCCTTCCTGAAGAAAATCGGCATGTTGCCCGGCTTTCGCTTCAGTTGGACGGATACCGGGATGCGCCGCGTTATCCGTCAGATGGGTCCTGCCATCTTCGGGGTGTCTATCGCTCAGATTAGCTTGATTATTAACACTATTTTTGCTTCTTTTCTGGCGGCGGGCAGCGTGTCCTGGCTGTATTATGCAGATCGTTTAATGGAGTTTCCCTCCGGTGTATTGGGCGCTGCATTGGGTACGATCTTGTTGCCCTCTCTCTCCAAATGCCACGCCAGCAAAGATACGGTGGAATACTCTAAATTACTCGACTGGGGGTTGCGCCTGACCTTTATGCTGGCCTTGCCGTCAGCGCTGGCCTTGGGCGTGATCGCTGTTCCACTGCTGTCCACCTTCTTTCAGCGAGGTGCGTTTGTGGCCAACGACGTGCTGATGACCAGTCATGCGCTGGTCGGCTACAGCGTCGGTCTGATCGGTATGATCCTGGTCAAGATACTCGCGCCCGGTTTCTATGCCCGTCAGGACATCAAGACGCCGGTCAAAATTGGCATTGCTACGCTGATCGCGACTCAGCTGATGAATGCGATGTTTATCGGTTGGATCGCCCATGCGGGACTGGCCCTGTCCATCGGCTTAGGCGCTTGTCTTAATTCGGCCATCCTCTTCTACTTTCTGCGCAAAAAAGAGATTTATCAGCCCGAGCCCGGCTGGTTGAGTTATTTTGTGAAGCTGGGCATCGCGATGCTGGCATTGACCCTGACCCTCTGGTTCGGTATGGGAACGCAGGAAAGCTGGCTGATAGGATCAGGCTGGACGCGTATCATCCGCTTGAGTGAATTGGTGGTGGGCGGGGTATTCGTTTATTTCGCGGTGTTGGCCGCATTGGGATTCAGGCCCCGGGATTTTTCACGACGTGCAGTGAGTTGATTAAAGGAAAACAGCGATGAGTGACTATTCATACAACGTAGAAGAAGCGGATTTCGATGAGTTGGTGGTGGCGCGTTCGCACCAGTTGCCGGTGCTGGTGGATATCAGCGCAGACTGGTGCGCGCCTTGCAAGGTGTTAGCACCCTTGTTGCACAAGATGGTTGCCGAATACGAGGGCCGTTTCTATCTGGGGATAGTGGATGCCGACGAGAATATGCGCATTGCCGGACGTCATAAGGTGCGAGGTTTTCCGACCGTTGTCGCTTACAGTCGCGGCGAAGAAGTCGGGCGTTTTCACAGTTCCCAAACCATTGGTTTTCTACGCGAATTTATCGATGGCGTGATCGCGAAGCATCAGCCGTAGATTAATTTAAGGTGAATTGTCAATAATCGCGTGGAAGACGTTTTAGCATACAGCTTGAAGCTGTGACGTCCATTTTCCAGCGTACCGCTAGTTTGCTTCTGTAATTTCTGAAAGGTGCATCGCCTGGGCAACGATGTCGCGGGTCAGGTGAGGGGCGAACAGTTCGATAAAGTCATAGGTATAGCCGCGCAAATATTCGTTTTTTCGCAGTGCAATCCGCGTGGTGCTGGGCTTGAACAGATGTAAGGCGTCCAGCATTCTTAGATGCGAATCGCGTTCGGGAACAAACGCCATATGCGCGAGGATGCCGATTCCCAGTCCCAGTTCGACATAAGTCTTGATCACGTCGGCATCGATCGCGGTCAGTGTAATGTCGGGCGTGATGCCCGCTTTTTCAAATGCTTCGTTGATCTTGCCGCGACCGGAAAAGGCAAAGTCATACGTGATGATGGGGTATTGCGCGATGGCTTCCAGCGTCAGTACCGGGAGATTCAGCAGGGGGTGCCCGGGCGGCGTCACCACGCAGTGATGCCATTCGTAACAGGGGAGAGTGATCAATTCGTCATAGAGGGCTAAACTCTCGGTCGCGATCCCGATATCGGCCTCGCCGCTTAAGATCTGTTCGGCGATCTGAGTCGGGCTACCCTGATGCAATCCCAGTTTGACCCCGGGGTTGCGTTCCATAAATTGTTTCACCACCGGTGGCAGGGCATATCGCGCCTGGGTGTGGGTGGTGGCGATGGTCAGATGGCCGATGCTTTGTGAGCCGAACTCTTCACCTACCTGTTTGAGATTCTCCATGTCGTGCAGCATGCGCTGGGCAATCGACAACACGGCTTTGCCAGGTTCAGTGATCGCAACGATGCGTTTACCGTTGCGCACGAAAATCTCTATCCCCAGCTCCTCTTCTAACAGTTTGATTTGTTTGCTGATACCCGGTTGTGAGGTGTACAGCGCCTCCGCTGCGCCGGAAATTTTTAATCCCTGTCGTACGATTTCATTGAGATATTTGAGTTGTTGCAGATTCACGCGGCGCTCCTTAATCGCTGTTGGTTATAAGATAGTAGCATAAAAGTATTTAGTATTATAAGGCGTGGCAACTAGAATGCGCTCCATCGGTTAATCAGGTGGGTCACATGAGCTGGATGTACACGTTGTCGGGATTTTTAGTCGGACTGATCGTAGGAATCACCGGGGTCGGTGGCGGCTCGCTGATGACGCCCTTGCTGGTCCTGCTGTTTGGCGTTTCACCCGCAACCGCCGTCGGCACGGATTTGCTGTACGCCTCGCTAACCAAATCGCTGGGCGGTTGGGTACATGCTCGTCGCGGCACGGTGGATTGGCGTGTAGTCGGTTTGCTGGCACTGGGCAGTTTACCTGCCTCGGTCGCTACCATAGTGTTGTTCAAATATCTGGCGCTGGACGAGAAGACGCTGCGTGGTTTGGTGACCAGTGTGCTGAGTGTGGCGCTGCTGTTGACGGCTACCGCGCTGCTGTTGAAAGACTGGATCAAGAAGGTGGCGCGTCGTCAGGACGGCACTGTATATGAATTGCATCATCGTTATCTACCCGCAGCGACTATCGCGACCGGTGTGGTGGTGGGCGCACTAGTGACCATTTCTTCGGTGGGTGCAGGAGTGTTGGGTACGGTGGCTTTGCTGTTCCTCTATCCGCGTATGTCGGCGGTGAAGGTGGTCGGCACCGATATCGTGCACGCGGTGCCGCTGACGGCGATAGCCGGAATGGGGCATCTGGCAATGGGGACGGTGGACTTTACGCTGTTGGGCAGTTTGCTGTTGGGTTCCTTGCCCGGGATTTACATCGGCAGTCATCTGAGCGCGAAGGTTCCAGAGAAGGTCTTGCGCCCGCTGCTTGCGATTATGTTAATGATTATTGGCACAAAAATGGTTTTGTATTAGGAGAAGAAAATGAGTCTGAACACAAGTAACTTGTCTGATCTGGAAGAGATCACCCGCTTTGAACAGGCGATCGCCACCTTTAACGATGGCGGCATCGATGCGGATCGTTTTACCGCCGTGCGTCTGCAACAAGGCGTGTATGGTCAGCGCCAGCAGGGCGTGAACATGTTGCGCATCAAGATTCCCGGCGGGCGTATCCGTGCGGAACAACTGGATGCGGTGGCTGATGTCATTGAGGCGCACGGGCAACGCGATGTGGCGCATTTCACCACCCGTCAGGCCATACAGGTGCATTTTATTCCGCTGGATAAGATGCCATCCGCGATGCGTCGTCTAGCTGAAGCCGGCATGACTACCCGCGAGGCGTGCGGTAACACCATACGCAATATGACCGCCTGCCCCTTAGCTGGTGTTTGCCCCAAGGAACATGTGGATGTCGCCAGTCATATCGATGGCGCGACCGCACACTTTTTGCGTAACCCGTTGAATCAGCAATTGCCGCGCAAATTCAAGATCAGCTTTTCCGGTTGCGAGGCTGATTGCGCCCAAGCCATGCTGCACGATTGCGGCCTGATCGCGGTGAAAAAGGACGGGAAACACGGTTTTAGCGTGCGTGCCGGTGGCGGTCTGGGTCATAAGCCCCGTGAATCCATCGTGGTGGAAGAGTTTATTCCGGAGAGCGAGTTGTTGTTCGCCTTGGAAGCGCTGGTGACTTTGCACAATAAGTATTCGGATCGCACTAAGCGAGCCAAATCGCGTATCAAGTATCTGGTGGAGAAATTCGGCGAACAGGGTTTCATCGAAAAGTACCGCGAAGAGTTTGAGCGCACCCGTCAGGCGCTGGCCGATCAGCCTCACCCGCAAGGGCAGTGGCGTGAACAAACTGGCAGCGAGTTTCCGGGGCAGGGCGCTCCGCGCAAGATTTTTGCACAGCATCAGCCAGGTTTGTTCGTTCTGCCGGTCGCACTGCCGATCGGTGATGTGACAGCAGCCCAGTTACACGGTGTGTCGACCTTGTTGAGTGAGCATGGCTTGAGCGAAATACACAGCACGCAGGATCAGAATTTGGTCATATTGAATGTGCCGCAGGAGAAGGTGGCGGTAGTGCGCAACGGCCTGGCCGCACTCGGTTTGCAGGAACCCGCAGCCGGTGACAGCGTAGTGGCCTGCCCGGGAACGTCGACCTGCCGTCTGGGGATTACCTCCAGTACGCTGGCGGCAACCAAGTTGTCCGGCGGGGCGGCTGATTTGCGTATTCGTGTGTCCGGTTGCCACAACGGTTGCGCTCAACCTGAGACCGGCGACATCGGTATCTACGGTGAAGGCAAGCGTTTGCACGGCAAACTGGTGCCGCATTACCAGATGTATTTTGCCGGCAACGGCATGGGCGGCGGTAAGCTGGCGATTAAAGGACCATCCTTGCCGGTGGCTAGGGTTGAACAGGCGATAGAACGGGTCAAACAGGCACATCTGAACAGCGGTGAGGATAATTTCTTTGCCTGGGCACGTGCTCAACCCATTGATTATTTTAAACAATCTCTGGCTGATTTGGCTGAGGTCAAAGCGGAAGAGTTGCAGTCAGTGATGCGCGACTTTGGTGAAGCGGCCGATTTCCGTGTGTTGCAACTGGGCGGTGGCGAATGCGCGGGTGCGACACAGGTAATGATAGGGGCGAATTTCTTTGAAGCGGCGCATGAACGCGAGTACCGCAACGCACTGGTGTTCCAGCGCAAATATATGGAAGCGGCGCAGTGTAACGAGGCGATTTTGCGACTGTTGGGCGGTGGTCTTGCGCAATTGTTGGGCGGGATTCGTTCGGATGATTTGAACAAACTGGCGGTGGAGTTGCAGCGACTGGTGGAAGGCGAGATCACTCACGAATTTGCCCGAATGATCGCTGCGCTGGCGAATGTGGAAGAGATCAGTGTCGAAGAACTGGCACCGATCAGCGAAGCGGTGGATCGCTGGACGGTACTGGTGGGCAAATTTGCCACGGCTAAAGATGCACAACTGGATTTGACCGAGGCGGTCGCCGGTTTGCTAGTGTAAGAAAAATCTCGCGTAGCGATACCGATTCCTTCTCCCCAACATGTGGGGGAGAGTTAGGAGAGAGGGAAACGGGCGATGCGAGTTTTATTATATGGGGTGACGGTGTCACGCCCGTTAGGGGATACGAAATGCAACAGAAAATTGATCAGGTGGTGGAAGTCTTGCGACAGGCAGTGCGTGATTTTTCACCGGTGTGTTTCGCCAGCAGTCTGGGGGCGGAAGATATGGTGTTGACCGATCTGATCGACAAGCATGGTTTGGATATCGAGGTGTTCAGTCTGGATACAGGGCGCTTGCCGCAGGAAACCTATACGCTGATGCAGGCGGTGTCGGAACGTTATACGACGCCCCTGAAAGTGTATTTTCCGGATCCTGCTTCGGTTGAGCGTTACGTGACTGAGAACGGAGTGAATGGCTTTTACGGCAGCGTGGATGCGCGCAAGGCTTGCTGCTTCGCTCGTAAGGTTGAACCGCTGCGTCGGGCGTTGAAGGGGCGCGGCGCGTGGATCACCGGTTTGCGTCGTGATCAGGCGGTGACACGCGGTTCTCTTGAGGTTTCATCGTTCGACGCCGACTTTGGTTTGCAGAAATTTAACCCTTTGC
>CAISHO010000097.1 GCA_903885165.1 uncultured Nitrosomonadales bacterium
GCGCCGCGCGGGTGATCCACTTCAGCCATCACCCGCGCCAAATTTTTACCCGGAACCAGATCGATGTGGATAAGCGCGCTACCGCAAGCTTCGATCTGATCGCGCAGCAGCCCTGACAATGCATAGATCAATCCGCCCTCCACCCCACTTGCCGTCACCATCAAATCGCCCTGTTTGACATGTAACTGTCCGGCACTGTCGGTAAAACTCACCGTCACGGATTTCAACGGCTGCCCCGCAAATTTTTCGCTAAAGTAAGCACTCCAGTTCACATCGAAACCGCAGTTCGCAGGCTTTAACTGCGCAACAGCAATGCCGCGCGCAAACAGGATCGGCACCCATGCACCATCGGAACCCAGTCTCGCCCAACTGCCGCCCCCTAACGCAAGTACCACCGCATCGGCCTGCGCGAGCATTCGCCCGTCGCCCGTCTCAAAGATCAACTCATCGGCTTCAGTCCAGCCTGTCCAGCGATGACGCATATGAAAGCGTACACCAGCCTCACGCAGCCGGTGCAACCAGGCGCGCAACAAGGGCGCTGCCTTCATTTCGGTGGGAAAAACACGACCGGAACTGCCGACAAAGGTTGAAATACCCAGCCCCAGTATCCATGCCCGCAACGCATCCGGCCCAAATTCTTCGAGCAGTGGTGCAATCTGCGCACTGCGAGCCCCGTAACGAGTGACAAAATCTTCCATGGGTTCGGAATGTGTGATGTTCATGCCGCCTTTACCTGCCATCAGAAACTTGCGCCCGACAGACGACATGGCGTCATAAACATCGACGCCAACACCGGCACCGCTCAGCACTTCGGCTGCCATCAAGCCGGCAGGACCGCCGCCGATCACGGCAACCGTAAACTGCTTATTTCCCATTCAACACCTTCAATATCAATAAATTCAGATTATTATAAATAATCACTTTCTAATCTTAACTGGGACACGGTGCAGCCATAACCCAAAGAGTATGCTCGTAGCCCCCATCCAGACTTGCGGCAACACCACCTCGTTGTTCAGACTGTGTCCCAGCAGTAAAGCCAGCACCGGCGTCACCAGCGTGATGAGCGCGATACGCCCTGCCTCCATATGCTTGATGAGATAGTAGTACAAAGCGAAACCCAGCACCGAACCGAATGTACCCAGATACACCGTCGCGGCGACCGCACGCTCTGGCACCTCATTCGGAAAATGTCCGTCCGCCACCCACCATGCCGCGAAGAACAGCGGCAACGCCACTACCAGCGTACCCAGCGTCATCGCCAGCGGCGGGCTGTCGTCGCCGATCCGTTTCAACCAGACCAGACCCAGCGATTGCGATACCACCGCCGCGAACAACACCAAAAGGCCAAGCGATGCACCCGCCCCCAGACTGATGCTGCCACGAAACACTAGCACCAGTCCCAGTAAACCAAACAGCATACCGGCCAGTTTACCGGTGGTGAGATTCTCTTCTTTCAACCACACCATCGCGCCCAGACTAGTGATCAGGGGCGACAAACCGAACAGCACCGAAATCATCCCTGAACTGACAAATTGCGCCGACCAGTAGGAGAGCGACATCGCACCGAACATGCTTAATCCTCCTGCCAGATAAGCCATGCGCGCGCGACGGTGCAGCGGGAAACGCACCCGGAATATCGCCAGCAAAGCCGCGCACAGCAACACTCCGATCGCCATGCGCGAGAAAACCGCGAAGCTGAATCCGATACCCATGGAACTCCATTTAATGGCGAGCGGCGTGGTGGACCAGATCAGGATGACTGAAACAAATGCAGCGGGTAGGGACATGTTACTCTCCAAAAAAGCTTGCGCCATCAAACAAAAAAGCCACGGGGGAAATTCCGTGGCCTTGAGTACCCCTCTGCGCGCCGTCAAAGTTAGTCCGTCATTGTGCCATCAAACAGACTGGACGGCATTCCGGTCTTGTTGCCGGTCTGCCACCGGCAAAACCTTACCGGCTGATCGGCTTGTAGCGAATGCGTTTCGGTTTAGCGCCTTCTTCACCCAGACGCTTCTTCTTGTCTGCTTCGTATTCCTGATAGTTACCGTCGAAGAACACCCACTTGGAGTCGCCTTCGCAAGCCAGAATATGTGTCGCGATACGGTCGAGGAACCAGCGATCATGTGAGATTACCGCCACGCAACCGGCGAATTCCAGCAGCGCGTCTTCCAGCGCACGCAAAGTTTCCACATCCAGATCGTTAGATGGTTCATCCAGCAGCAGCACGTTGCCGCCCGCGATAAGCGTCTGCGCAAGATGTAAACGTCCGCGCTCACCGCCTGAGAGTTGACCGACCAACTTAGTCTGGTCGCCGCCCTTGAAGTTGAAGCGACCGATATAGGCGCGCGCCGAAGTTTCGTATTTGCCTACGGTTAAAATTTCATTGCCACCAGAGATCGCATTGAACACTGTCTTGTCGTTATCCAAAGAATCGCGAGCCTGATCGACGTGCGCGATCTTGACGGTGGTACCGATCTTCACCGTACCGGAATCAGGCACTTCACGGCCCGTGATCATGCGGAACAAGGTCGATTTACCGGCACCGTTAGGACCGATGATACCGACGATCGCACCGGGCGGAACCTTGAAGCTTAGATTATCGATTAGCAGGCGATCGCCGTAGGCTTTTGAAACCCCTTCAAATTCAATCACTTCATTACCTAAACGCTCACCGACGGGAATAAAGATTTCCTGAGTCTCGTTGCGTTTCTGATGTTCCTGCGAATTGAGTTCCTCGAAACGAGCGATACGCGCCTTGGATTTGGCCTGACGTCCTTTCGGATTTTGACGTACCCATTCCAGTTCCTGCTTCATCGCCTTGGCGTGCGCATCCATCTGCTTGTTCTCAGTCTCCAGACGAGCGCCCTTTTGCTCCAGCCATGAGGAGTAATTACCCTTCCACGGAATACCGTGTCCGCGATCCAACTCCAAAATCCATTCGGCCGCATTGTCGAGGAAGTAACGATCATGAGTGACAGCCACCACGGTACCTGGGAAGCGCACCAGGAATTGCTCCAGCCATTCCACGGATTCCGCATCCAGATGGTTGGTTGGCTCATCCAGCAGCAGCATGTCCGGCTTATCCAGCAACAATTTGCAAAGCGCAACGCGGCGTTTTTCACCACCGGACAGATTCTTGATCAGCGCATCCCATTCAGGCAGACGCAGCGCATCGGCAGCGACTTCCATCAACTGGTCGGAACCGGAACCGGCTGCGGCGATGATATTTTCCAGACGAGCCTGTTCGGCGGCGAGCGCATCGAAATCGGCATCTTCCTCGGCGTAGGCGGCATACACTTCGTCCAGCTTGGCCTGCGCCTGCATCACTTCACCCAGCGCTTCTTCCACTTCCTGACGCACGGTCTTTTCGGGATCGAGCTGCGGTTCCTGCGGCAGATAACCAACGCGGATATTGGGCTGATGTTGCACTTCACCGTCGTATTCCTTATCCACGCCAGCCATGATGCGCAACACGGTGGATTTACCCGAACCGTTCAGACCCAGCAGGCCGATCTTGGCACCGGGAAAGAAAGACAGGGAAATATCCTTGATGATCTGACGCTTGGGAGGAACAATTTTGCTGACGCGCAGCATAGACATTACATATTGAGCCATGATTTTCCTGTTTTATTAATAAAATCAATTAGTTGTAATATTTTCAGCGCAAACCGGCGCATTCCTGAAAATAATCAAAGTGCGTAAGCTTAACCCATCGAGCAACGCTTATGTGCGACAGGCGCTGAACTTACAGACCCAGCTCGCTCCACATCGCATCCACCTTAGCCTTGACCGCATCATCCATCACGATAGGCGTGCCCCATTCGCGCTGCGACTCACCCGGCCATTTATTGGTCGCATCCAACCCCATCTTGCCACCCAGGCCCGATACGGGACTGGCGAAATCCAGATAGTCGATCGGCGTATTCTCGACCAGCAAGGTGTCGCGCACCGGATCCATACGCGTAGTCATCGCCCAGATCACCTCCTGCCAGTTGCGAATGTCGATATCGTCATCCACCACCACGATGAATTTGGTATACATAAACTGACGCAGGAACGACCAGATCCCGAACATCACGCGTTTGGCGTGCCCGGCATATTGCTTCTTGATCGACACGATCGCCATCCGGTAACTGCAACCTTCCGGTGGCAAATAAAAATCGACGATTTCCGAAAACTGCTTCTGCAACAGCGGCACGAACACCTCATTGAGCGCCACACCCAGCATCGCCGGTTCATCGGGCGGCTTGCCGGTGTAGGTCGAGTGATAAATCGGGTCGCGACGCATGGTGATGCGCTCTATGGTGAACACCGGAAACTTATCCTGCTCGTTGTAATAACCGGTATGGTCACCGTAAGGCCCTTCCAGTGCGAGTTCATCCGGATGTATCACGCCCTCTAAAACGATTTCAGCGGAGGCTGGCACTTGCAGATCGCTACCCAGACATTTCACCAGTTCGGTCTTGGAACCTCTGAGCAGTCCGGCGAACTGGTATTCGCTCAAGGAGTCAGGCACAGGCGTAACCGCGCCGAGTATGGTCGCAGGATCTGCACCGATCACCACGGCGACCGGATACGGCACGCCGGGATTTTTCAAGCAATGATCGCGAAAGTCCAGCGCGCCGCCGCGATGCGCCAGCCAGCGCATGATCACCTTATTTGGACCTAACACCTGCTGGCGATAGATACCCAGATTCTGGCGCGTTTTTTCAGGACCACGGGTGACTACCAGCCCCCAGGTAATCAGCGGCGCAACATCACCTGGCCAGCAATGCTGAATCGGCAAACGGCTCAAATCCACATCTTTGCCTTCCCAAACCACATCTTGACAGGGCGCGCTGGACAGCACTTTGGGTGACATGTTCAACACCTGTTTCAACACAGGCCACTTATCCCACGCATCCTTCAAACCGCGAGGCGGTTCAGGCTCTTTGAGAAATGCCAGCAACTTGCCCACTTCGCGCAGGGCCGTCACCGATTCCTCGCCCATACCTAATGCTACGCGGCGCGGCGTACCAAACAGGTTGGCCAACACCGGCATCTTGTGACCGACTACATTTTCAAACAAGATCGCAGGGCCTTGCGCACGCAGCACCCTATCGCAGATTTCGGTCATTTCCAAATGAGTGGAAACCGGAATCCCGATGCGTTTGAGTTCGCCGATTTTTTCCAATTGCGCGATAAAATCGCGTAAATCTTTGTATTTCATAACAACTCCTTGAGCAAGCAACTAGCTCAGTAGTATTTTTCTTCGCCTTCAGGCCGGGTCTTAAAACGCTTGTGCAACCAAAAATACTGCTCTGGCATTTCGCGCACGCGCTGCTCAATAAATTCATTCATGCGCCGGGTATCCTCCGTCAAATCGCCACTCGGGTAATTCTCCCAAGCAGGATAAAAACGAATTTCATAACCCTGACCGTAGGGCAGTATACGGGTGATACAAGGCAGCACCTTTGCACTGGTCATCTCTGCTAAGCGGGGAACGGTGGTCAGCGTTGCGGCAGGCACACCAAAAAATGGCACGAACACGCCGTCTTTGACAGCCAGATCCTGATCGGTGAAATAATAAAACGGAAACCCGTTGCGTATATCCCGAATCACAGCCCTCATACCATCCTGACGGGAATACAATCGTTGCGCACCGAAGCGTGTACGTTTTTGGTAAAACAGCTCATCGAAATACGGGTCTTTCTGTTTCGAATACACCGTCACCACATTGGTGTGCTGAGACAGCCAGTTCCCACCCACATCGAGAGCCACGAAATGTGCGGTCAACAAAATGAGCGGCTTACCTTCTGCAGACCGAAAATTCTCCAACCCTTCCACGCGTATCAGGCGCTGCAACCGCGCGCTGCTCGACCACCACAGGATGCTGCGCTCCAGTATGCTGCGACCGAATGCCATAAAATTGCGCCGCAACAAGCGCCGCCTGTCAGCCTTGCTCATTTGCGGAAAACACAGGGACAAATTGATAGCACCCACCCTGCGGCGCTCACCGGCAATCGGGTAGATCAACAAGCCGAGCGCATTGCCCAGTACCGCCAGCAGCGGCAATGGCAAAAAGTGCAACAGCCAGAGTATAAAAACGACGATTTGCTTCATTTACCCGCCTCCGGCATCTCAATACCACGCGGCACTTTATACCGGTTGTAACTCCATAAATACTGTTCAGGGAAGGCTCGTATCATTCGTTCAAGTTCCGCGTTGATTTGCTGAGGCACAGACCTGGAAAAATCCAAATCCAACGGTTCAAAATTCAAAACATAACCCCGACCGTCAGCTTGTCGCTGCGCACTGGCTAACAACACCACCGCACCGCTGGACTCTGCCAAACGGCCTGCTAATGTCATGGTATAAGCCGGACGCCCAAAAAATTCAGCCCATTCTCCTTCGCCGCCGCTAGGCACCTGATCGGGCAGCAAACCAATCGCCTCGCCGCGTTTAAGCGCTTTATACAACATACGCACACCGCTCATATCCGCTTTGGCCAACTTAGCATGTCCGCGCTCGCGCCCCCGGCGCATAAACACATCCAGCCACTTCTGGCGAGGAGGACTATACATATTGGTCATCGGGGCATGCAGCGACGCATATAGTCCGATCACTTCGAAACAACCAAGATGAGGCGTCAAATAGATAATCCCTCGCCCGCTCGCCCTGGCGGCCTCGATGTGTTCCATACCGTGACACGCCAATACAGCGCCGACCACTTCCTCATAGGGTCGCCCCCAAACCCAGGGCAACTCTGCGACACTCTTGCCCGCTTCGGCGATGACGGCAGATAGCAGCGCATTCCCCTGTTTCGGGTTCGGCAAGAATCCCGCCTGATGCAAATTCTCGCGGATACGCGCAGCATATCGATCCGACAAGATATAGATAACACTGCCCAGCACGGTACCCAGGCGGTGTAACACCCTCAGCGGCAATTTTGTGCAGAGTTGAAAAATAATTTTGAACATAGTTATTGGCTTGCTGCTAGCAACTTTTACAAAAGTTGATAGAATAGTCGTCTTTTATTAAATAATTTAAGCGAGGAAGCATGAGCGAATTTCTGTTTACATCCGAATCTGTCTCCGAAGGCCATCCGGACAAAGTATCAGATCAAATTTCCGATGCCATTCTGGACGCGATTCTAGCGCAAGACCCGTATGCGCGGGTAGCTGCTGAGACATTAACCAACACCGGACTCGTGGTTCTGGCTGGTGAAATCACCACTACCGCCAATGTTGACTACATTCAGGTTGCGCGCAATACCATCAAACGCATCGGCTACGACAACACCGAGTACGGCATCGACTACAAGGGTTGTGCGGTTTTGGTTGCCTACGACAAGCAAAGCCCGGACATCGCGCAAGGTGTGGATCGCGCCTCAGACGACTTTTTGAATCAAGGTGCGGGCGATCAGGGACTGATGTTCGGTTACGCCTGCGACGAAACACCCACTTTAATGCCGCTGGCCATTTACCTTGCACATCAGGTCGTGCAACGTCAGGCGCAATTACGCCACGACGGCCGTCTGCCCTGGTTGCGTCCGGATGCCAAGTCACAAGTCACCATTCGTTACGTGGACGGCAAGCCGCACTCCATCGACACCGTAGTGCTGTCCACGCAACACGCACCGGACATGACGCTGGAAACCATCCGCGAAGCCGCGATCGAAGACATCATCAAGCCGATGCTGCCTAAAGAACTCATCAAGGGCAACATCAACTTCTTGGTCAATCCAACCGGACGTTTCGTGGTCGGCGGACCACAAGGCGATTGCGGCCTGACCGGTCGCAAGATCATCGTGGACACCTACGGTGGCGCAGCGCCTCACGGCGGCGGCGCATTCTCAGGCAAGGATCCTTCAAAGGTCGATCGTTCCGCCGCTTATGCAGGTCGTTATGTTGCGAAAAACATCGTTGCAGCGGGCCTTGCCAGCAAGTGCCTGGTACAAGTCTCCTACGCGATCGGTGTCGCTAAGCCGACCAGCGTAATGGTGGATACCTACGGCACCGGGAAAATTAGCGATGACAAATTGACCGAACTGGTGTTGCGCCATTTCGACCTGCGTCCAAAAGGCATCGTGCAAATGCTCGACCTGTTGCGCCCGATCTATGAAAAGACCGCAGCATACGGCCACTTCGGGCGCGAAGAACCCGAATTTACCTGGGAAAACACCGACAAGGCAGCCGCGCTTCGCGCGGATGCAGGGCTGTAAAGCTCGGCGCGTAGCACTTTGTCGGTGTTTCGGCGCAGCCAAAACACCGACAAAGCCGCCTCATTGAGGGCTGACGCAGGGCTGTAATACAACACTTAAAAAGCGCACCCGAACTTCTGTTTGGGTGCGCTTTTTATTGTATACCCTGCCAATCTGGCAGCAGATTATCAAACCCCCTTAGCCAAATTTTACTTTTACGTTTATAATCCGCCTCCTCCGAGAGGTGCTGCAGCGGGTTTCATTACCCCCGTCAGGCTCGGAGTAGTGATTTCGTTTCAACGGCACCTATTCATTAACCAACATCAATGAATGGATTACTTATGAACGCTGTTGCAAACGGATTTACCGACTATATCGTCGCTGACATGTCCCTGGCCGCATGGGGACGCAAAGAACTGGCCATCGCCGAAATCGAAATGCCAGGTCTGATGGCCATTCGCCGCGAATTCGCGGCATCCCAACCACTCAAGGGCGCCCGCATCACCGGTTCACTGCACATGACCATTCAAACTGGCGTGCTGATCGAAACGCTGACAGCACTAGGCGCTGAAGTTCGTTGGGCTTCTTGCAATATATATTCCACACAGGATCACGCCGCCGCTGCCATCGTTGCAACCGGCACCCCGGTGTTCGCCGTCAAGGGCGAGTCACTGGCTGACTACTGGGATTACACCCACCGCATTTTCGAATGGAAAGACGGCGGCCTGTCCAATATGATTCTGGATGATGGCGGCGATGCCACCCTGTTGCTGCATCTGGGTGCCCGCGCTGAAAAAGACGCATCACTGTTGGATAGTCCTAGTTCAGAAGAAGAAATATGCCTGTATAACTCGATCAAGGCTAAACTGGCAACCGACAATACCTGGTATTCGATCCGTCTTGCCGCCATCATGGGTGTAACTGAAGAAACCACCACCGGCGTACATCGTTTGTACCAGATGCATGAACGCGGCGAATTGAAGTTCCCTGCGATCAATGTCAATGACTCCGTAACCAAGTCCAAGTTCGACAACCTGTATGGCTGCCGCGAATCTCTGGTTGATGCAGTCAAACGCGCAACCGACGTGATGATTGCCGGCAAAATTGCCGTTATCGCGGGTTACGGCGATGTGGGTAAAGGTTCTGCACAAGCGATGCGCGCCCTTTCAGCTCAGGTTTGGGTCACTGAAATAGATCCTATCTGCGCGCTGCAAGCTGCGATGGAAGGCTATCGCGTCGTGACCATGGATTACGCCTGCGAACACGGCGATATCTTCGTTACCTGCACCGGTAACTACCACGTCATCACCCATGACCACATGGCCAAGATGAAAAATCAGGCTATCGTTTGCAATATCGGCCACTTTGACAACGAAATCGATGTCGCATCGCTCAAGGGTTACACCTGGGACAATATCAAGCCACAAGTCGATCACGTGATCTTCCCTGACGGCAAAAAAATTCTGCTGCTGGCTGAAGGCCGTCTGGTCAATCTGGGTTGCGGTACCGGCCATCCGTCCTACGTGATGTCCTCTTCATTCGCCAATCAAACCATCGCTCAGATCGAACTGTATACACGCATCGAAGAATATCCGGTCGGCGTATACACTCTGCCTAAGCATCTGGATGAGAAGGTTGCGCGTCTGCAATTGACAACATTGAATGCACAATTGAGCGAACTGACCGATCAACAGGCAGCTTACATCAGCGTATCGAAGGCTGGTCCATACAAAGCTGACCATTACCGTTATTAATTCAGTCACTGCTCAGGCAGCGTAATGATCCATGGTCTCCTCACGTAATGAATTTGTAGATTATGTGCTGGAGACCATGTTGCATTGGGCGAGCGTAAATGCACGGAAAATGTTCGGCGGTTACGGTTTATATCGGGATGAATTAATGTTTGCCCTGATTACCGATGACACCTTGTATTTCAAAACGGATAAATGCAATGTGGCAAAATTCGAACAGGCCGGCAGCTTGCCGTTCGTCTATCACAGTAAAACACGCGTCGTGCAAATGTCATATTGGTCAGCGCCTGCTGAATGTCTGGAATCACCCGACGAAATGTTTGAGTGGTGCAACGTAGCTTATGCCGCTGCATTACGAAAATAAAACTACAAAAAGACGATGAAACTGCTAATAATCTGGATGTTTAATGCCATCGCTTTGATAGCCGTGGCCAGTTTTGTCCCGGGTATCCATGTGGCGGGATTTGCCGCAGCCCTATTAGCCGCTTTTCTGTTGGGTCTAGTCAACACCTTGATACGCCCGTTATTGTTGCTGCTGACATTGCCGGTAACGCTACTGACACTTGGTATTTTTATATTTATAATCAACGGACTGCTTTTTTGGTTCGTAGGCTCGATATTACGAGACTTTATCGTAGATAGTTTCTGGCACGGCGTACTGGGCGCATTGCTGTACAGCCTGTTTTCGTGGGCGCTGTCATCAGCGGCCTCACAACTAATGAGAAAATAATGAGCAACTCACATATCAGCTTTGAATTCTTTCCGCCCCAGACAAATGAGGGCGTAGAAAAACTCGCCATTGCGCGGGCTAAACTTGCCACTCTCAATCCCGAGTTTTTTTCAGTGACCTTTGGTGCCGGCGGTTCAACCCGCGACAGGACACTGGAGACCATCATTCAAATAAAGAACGAAGGCTATCAGGCGGCACCTCACCTGTCCTGCATAGGCTCGACGCGCGAGAACATACTCGCCATCCTGCAAACCTACAAGGACGCCGGAATCCGCCGCATAGTAGCCCTGCGCGGCGACCTACCTTCCGGCATGGCGACTGCAGGAGAGTTCCAGTATGCCAATGAACTGGTAGAATTCATCCGCAAAGAGTCCGGCGATCACTTCCATCTGGAAGTGGCCGCCTATCCTGAATTCCACCCGCAGGCGCGATCCGCTCAGGACGATGTTTTAAACTTCAAGCGTAAGATTGATGCCGGTGCAGATTCTGCAATCACGCAGTATTTCTACAATGCGGACAGCTACTTTTACTTCGTCGACAAGTGTCAAAAACTGGGCATCACAGCGCCCATCGTGCCGGGCATCATGCCCATCGTACGTTTCTCACAACTTGCACGTTTCTCTGACACTTGCGGCGCTGAAATTCCACGCTGGATGCGCAAGACTATGGAAGGATTTGGTGATGACAATGAATCAGTCCAAGCATTTGGCCGCGATATAGTCACCAGCTTGTGTGAAAAGCTCTTAGCCGGCGGCGCTCCCGGATTGCATTTCTACACATTGAACCAGGCCGCTCCTTGCATAGCGATTGTAGAAAGACTCGGATTAGCCAAGTAATATAGAGCCATCTGTTTCAAAAAAGACCCAGCCGCGAGCTGGGTTCTTTGTTTTACAGCCTCTGAGCCGGAGATTTTCGTTCAAGAGTTTAAGTAAATAAAAAAGCCCCACCGTTTCCGGAGGGGCTGTTTTATTTATAAGGCGTCTAAGCCTGTCCCGATAACCAGCGACTTGCCCGCTTGCGGGCTTAGTCGAATGGCTAGTAGCTCCATCAGTGTAACGAAGGGAATGACCCCGTATCAAGTACGGGGCAGGCTCTGCTTTGGCTCCAACCTTTTAAATCATTTAGGAAAGTCGCCAAAACGAGCTACTGCGAGTTTGCATGAAGTTCATGTAGGTCAGATTATCGAAGCTCACCAA
>CAISHO010000098.1 GCA_903885165.1 uncultured Nitrosomonadales bacterium
CCCTATTCTCCTCTTTGGAATGTGAGAACTGACCCTGTTCTCCTTGCTCTGTGTTCTGAAAATGTTGGAATGTGAGAACTGACCCTCTGCTTGCTCTGCTTGCTGTTTTCTCCTACTCTCTATTCTCCCTGAAAATGTTGGAATGTGAGAACTGACCCTATTCTCCTTTCCCTATTCTCCCTTAGAAAATGTTGGAATGTGAGAACTGACCCTATTCTCCTGAGAACTGACCCTATTCTCCTATTCTTAATAATCAATAATTAAACTGCAGGTTTACCGTAGGTGGTGAACTTTTGTTGCGCATCGGCAAATTCCTCTATCGTCAGCAACACGGGATTACCAATCTGCATGGTACGCAAGTAAAGCTCACTCAGATTCTCTACCTCCAGCGTATTCCGGTAAGCTTCAGCCAGATTTACCCCCGCCGCAATCATACCGTGATTCGCCAGCAGACAAGCTTTGCGCCCCTCCATCGCCATCAATGCGTTATCCGACAAGGCTTGCGTACCGAAAGTCGCGTAATCCGCACATCGGAGACTGTTGCCGCCCAACAAGGCCAGCATGTAATGAAATGGTGGAATATCGTAGCCTAAGCAGGCCAGCGTGGTCGCCGCTGTGGCATGGGTGTGAATGATCGCCCCGAATTCTGTACGCTGAACATAGATATCGCGATGAAACAGCCATTCGCTGGATGGTTGCCAGCGCCCAGTTGCCTGCCCGGACAGATGCACAAAAACAATATCGTCACAGGCCAGATCATCAGCGCCGAAACCGGAGGGCGTGATCAAAAATCCTTCGCCGTAACGCACGCTCAAATTTCCTGATGTACCGTGGCTTAACCCCAGGGCATCCAACTGTTTCGTGATACGCACCAACTCGGCGCGCAGCGCTTGTTCACTCATTTTCACACCCTCTCCCCCCAACCCCTCTCCCGCTTACGGCCGAGGGGAATCATATAATGTACGTATCGCGTCAGCATTCGCTGCAACCAGCCCACGCTCCGTGATCAATCCCGTGACCAGACGTGCCGGCGTGACATCAAAACCGTAGTTAGCCGCTTTAGAACCTTGCGGCGTGATGCGAACACGACGTATCTGTCCGTCATCGCAAAGCCCGGAAAGATGCGTGACTTCTTCCTCACCGCGCTCCTCAATGGGAATTTCCTTTACTCCGTCCTGCAAAGTCCAGTCCAGCGTCGAGACCGGCATCGCCACATAGAACGGCACGCCGTTATCAAATGCCGCCAGCGCCTTGAGGTAGGTGCCGATCTTATTGCACACATCGCCGGTTGCGGTGACGCGGTCTGTGCCGACAATCGCCACATCGACCAGGCCGTGCTGCATCAAATGTCCGCCCGCATTGTCCACGATCACGGTGTGCGAGACACCCTGCTGCGCCAACTCCCAGGCGGTCAGACTCGCGCCCTGATTGCGCGGACGGGTTTCATCGACCCACACGTGCACAGGAATGCCGGCCACCTGCGCCGCATAAACGGGTGCTAACGCCGTACCCCAATCGACGGTCGCCAGCCAACCCGCATTGCAATGCGTCAATATATTGACCGTATTGCGTGTTCTTTGATGAATTTCGCGGATGATCGCAAGACCGCATTGCCCAATAGCAGCATTGATCGCCACATCCTGATCCGCCATGCGAGCCGCCTCATTCCAGGCCGCCTCGCCGCGCTGAACGGCCGGCAGCGGCGACAAAAACTCGCGCATGTGCTCAACCGCCCAACGCAGATTCACCGCCGTGGGTCTGGCCTTAACCAGCATATCGCAAGTGGCTTTCAGTGCCGCATCGGACGCATGATGTTTCATCGAGAGCGCCACGCCATAAGCCGCCGTCACGCCGATCAGGGGCGCACCGCGCACCTGCATGGAACGAATCGCATGTTCTGCATCGCGCATATTTTCCAGACGTACGGTCACAAATTCATGCGGCAAACGAGTCTGATCGATGATTTCGACCACCCCATCAGAAGTCGGCCAAATAGTGCGCCTGGGGTTACCGTTGACTAGCATAGCTAACCTTTTGATTAATTTGTAATTTTAAATTTTATTGCGGCGAAGCCGGATCGGTCACAAAACCGATACGAGTCACCCCCGCCTTCGCGGCATTCGACATCACCTGCGCCACCAGTTCGTAGTGCGCCAGTTTATCCGCATGGATATGCAATTCCGGCTGCGGTTGCTTTTTAGCTTCGAGGGCAAAACGTGCCGGCAGCATCGCGGCGGCAACCGGCTCACCGTTCCAAAAGAAACGACCATCCTCGCGGATAGACATTTCGATGTGTTCAGCACGGGTGATATTGGCAGCACTCGATGCCTTGGGCAAATCAATCTTGACCGCGTTCGTTAATAGCGGGGCGGTGATGATAAACACCACCAAGAGCACCAGCATCACATCAACCAGCGGCACCACGTTGATTTCCGCCATCGGCCCCTGATGGCGGCGTGTATCAAAACTCCCCATTGCCATATTTAGTCCTCTTTTGTCTTGATTCCCGCATTTCCGGAAATATCCGTCAGGCTTTTTTGTCGCCCAGCGTAATCAGTGCATACAGATCGTGCGCAAAGTTATCCAGCTTCGCCAGCCAGAGCCGGTTGCGCCGCGTAAACGAATTGTAGGCCAGCACCGCCGGGATCGCCACCGCTAATCCCACCGCCGTCATGATCAACGCCTCGCCCACCGGGCCTGCCACCTTGTCCAGCGTACCCTGACCGCTCATGCCGATTTGCACCAGCGCATGATAAATTCCCCACACCGTACCGAATAGTCCGACGAAAGGCGCTGCAGAACCGGCAGAAGCTAGCACGGTCAACCCGTGTTCAGCGTTAGCCGCCTCCTGTTCGATGCCGTTACGCAATACGCGGGTCAAATATTCCGCTATACCGCCCGCTGCCAGCAACTTTTCAGCACCGCGCTGATGGCCGCTGTTCACCTGTAGCGCTTGCCGGGCCAGTTCCGCAAATGCATTGGACTCCCCGCCCACAGCGAGCGTGCTTTGCATGTCCAGCAGCGATTCGGCCTCCCAGAACTGTTTCAAAAAAGCGTCTGCCCGTTTTTTCTCGGCCAGATTGGCGATCGCCTTGGTGACGATCAGATACCAGCTCGCGACCGACAACGCTAACAGCACCAGCAAAACGCTTTTACCCACCGAGTCACTCTGCGAAATAAAGTGTGCAAAACCCAGACTACTTTCCATCTCAACGTCCTTCCAGAATAAAATCAAAGGGTTGCAAAGCAAACGCCGGTACAGCAATACCCCCCCTTATCGCAGGCCGACAACGCCAGGTCTTCACCGCACTCACGGCGGCTTCATCCAGTCGCGTAAAACCGGAGCGTGTCTTGAATGCAACCGTGGCTATCTTCCCCTCCGTGTCCAGCTCCACGCGTAACACCACACGCCCCTGCTCGTTCAACCTGATGGAAAATGAAGGATAGGCGGGCGGCGAGCGTTCCGGGCAACTAACTGACAATTCCCCGCTCAACGTCACCGGCGACAAAACTGGCGCGGGCACAGCTGCGATTATCGGCAAAATCACTGGAACTGGAGGCGTGGCAACCAGTTCAGCAGGCGAAACCACGGGGGCTTCCGCCACGAACTGCTGCGGCAAGTGCGATTCAACAGGGAGTGATTTGGCCGGCTTAACAGGATCAGGCATGGAGGGTTGTTTGGTGACCGGCGGATTGAGCAAATCGACCATCAGAGTCATCGCCGCCTCCGGCGCCGGTATCATTTGATAGCTGATCAACCCGTACAAGAGCGCGCCGTGCAAAGCCAGCACGAAGAGCAGCCCCGTTAACTGCTCCGCCTTCAGAGCCCTAAAATATTTACTCAAACCACAACCCTATGCATTTGACTACGTTCTCTTGCGTGACACTGCCCAGCGTATCACACCGCTATCCGCCGGCAAAGGATAACATCAACAGGTAACCAGTCGAGGGCCTGCAACCTTGGGAGGAGAATTCGACTAACGGGCAAACGAATCGCTACGCTAGTTTCACTTTAAATGCCATCGACTGGATAGCTACACTTTACCGCAAGCCATAGAGATAGGGAATGTGACATATTGTCGCACCGGAAAAACAGTTTTTCCACCACCCCGCCGCACGACTTATTTACAATTAAGCGCTTACTTGCTCGCAGCTTACCGCTACAATGTCATTCTAACGGGCATGGAGTAGAAACCACCCCTGATAATGAAACTCGCCATGCCCGTTCCCTCTTTTCAACTTTCCCCCGCAAGGGTGGGAAAGGGAAAGTGAATCGCTACGCGAGTTTCACGTTAAAACGAGACTATTCCATCATGCCTGCACGCAATCAAACTTTGGCTTTTTTAGTGCATATCACCGCTGCAAATCTGGTGGTGCTTGCCTTGTCATCGAACTGCATGGCAAGCGATCCGTTTTCAACAGAGTCAGGCTTGCGGCATGGTACTGCACGCAATGAACCCTGCGCTGAACCCCGGTTGGATCATGCGCTAGACTTGGCATCCGTCGTCAATCTGACACTGTGCAACAACCCGCAGACGCGTGAAGTGTGGGCCAACACACGTGCACAGGCAGCTCAAGTCGGCGTCACTCAAGCTGGCTATTTACCCTCGATCAGCGCCAGCGCGACCGGCACGCAAAACTCGCCCGGCAATAGCCAGCGTAATCTGGGATTAAACCTGTCGTATCTGCTGTACGATTTCGGCGCGCGCGCGGCGAATCTGGAAAGCGCGCGTCAATTACTCACCTCGGTGAGCGCCACTGAAGATAGTACGGTGCAAACACTGTTTCTAACCGCCGTACAAAATTTCTATCAGACGCAGGCAGCGATATTAGCGCTGGAAGCGGCAGTTGTCTCGGAACGCGCAGCGCAAGAGAGTTTAGCCATAGCTTATGCACGCTATCAGGCTGGCAGTGCAACGCCTGCCGATAAGCTCGCCGCGCAAACCGCTTATTCGCAAACGACCTTGAATCGCATCACAGCTAACGGTGCGGTGAAAATCGCCCAGGGGAATCTGGCTAATATGCTGGGGCTGGACGCCAGCATTCACGTCACACTGACCGAACCGCCCGCATCGCGTGCCGCACCTTCCGATGGCGAAAACATGAAGCTGTTCGAGCAGAGCATCACCGAACTGATCGAGGAGGCTCGTCGTAACCGGCCGGATTTGCTGGCGGCAGAAGCGACACTTAAATCGGCACTAGCGTTAGCGGACGCGGCACGAGCGGCGGCTAAACCCACCGTCTCCCTGACTGCCGCTGACAATCAGAGCAACAGCGCAGGTCTCACCAGCCACGCTTCATCGATGGGACTGAGTCTCTCCGTACCGTTATTTACAGGTTACGCGCCAACCTACCGGATACGCGCCGCAGAAGCGCAAATCGAAACTCGCCGTGCCCAGATGGAACGGATACGGTTGCAAGTGGCACTGGATGTCTGGACGGCCTATCAAAATCTGATCACGGCCACACAAAATAAACGCAGCACGGCAGATTTACTGGACAGCGCAGAACAGTCCGAACGTATGGCGCTAGGTCGCTACAAGGCGGGCGCCGGCATCATGCTGGATGTGCTCAACGCGCAAACCACTTTAGCCAGCGCGCGTCAACAACGCATACAGGCCAACTTAAACTGGAACATCAGCCGCGCCGCCTTCGCGCAAGCCATGGGAAATTTGACCACGAACTCGCTACTGCCAGATAAAAAAGCACAATAAAATCAATCATGAAAAATATACTGCACTCAAAAATCACCCTGTTGCTGGTCGCGGCGCTGATCATTCTGGCTGGCTATTTCGCATACCAGCAATACAAACCGATACCGGTCGAACAACTATACCGTCTGCAAACAGTCGAAAAGGGCGATCTGAACCAGACCGTCTCGGCCAACGGCACCATCAATCCGGTGACGCTGGTTAACGTGGGCACGCAGGTTTCCGGCACGGTCAAAAAGCTCTATGTAGACTTCAACAGCACCGTCGAAAAGGGACAGATTTTACTGGAACTGGATGACGCGCTGCTCGCCGCCCAACTCAAACAGGATCAGGCAAACGTGCAGAACGCCGAAGCCTCGCTGGAACTGATGACCGCCAATGAGGCGCGCACCCGGAGTCTGTATACACAGGAATATGCTTCGCGTCTGGAACTGGACACGGCGGTGCAGGCTAAAAAATCCGCCCAGGCGCAACTCAATCTGAGTCATGCAACAGTAGAAAAGGACCGCGCCAACCTGGCCTATTCGGTGATCCGTTCACCCGTGTCCGGCGTAGTGGTGGATCGCTCGGTCGATGTGGGCCAGACCGTTGCCGCCAGCTTGCAGACCCCGACGCTATTCAAGATCGCACAGGATTTATCCAAGATGCAGATCGACGCCAACTTCGCTGAAGCGGATATCGGCAGCATACGCGATGGACAAGCGGTCAAGTTCACCGTGGATGCCTTCCCGAACCGCAGCTTTCAGGGTGTCGTTCGCCTGGTGCGCCTCAATCCGACCAACCAGCAAAACGTCATCACCTACGATGTGGTGATCAACGTCAGCAACCCCGAACAGATCCTGATGCCGGGCATGACGGCCTATGTGAGTTTAGCCGTCGCAGAACGCCGTGACGTATTACTCGTCCCCAATGCCGCGCTGCGTTTCAAACCCATCGATGCAAAAAAACAACCAAATAATCAGGATGTTAATAAAAAACATGGCGATAGTGAAAAATCCGGGCGCAGCAGCTTTACGGGCCGCGTGTATGTATTGAAAAACGGCCAGTTAGTGCCCGTCACCGTCAAGCTCGGCATCACCGACAATCGCAACACCGAAATAGTTTCGGGTGAACTGAAAGCCGGCGATCAACTGGTGACAGGCGATGCACTGGCAACGGGCAATGCGCCGGCGGCAGGCGCTCAACCTGTCAGGGCCAGGATGTTCTGATGAATCATCCGGTTATCCAGATCAAAGGGCTAAGCAAGTCCTACCAGACCTCGGCGGGGCTGTTTCCTGCCTTAAAAGACGTCAATCTCTCTATACAAACGGGGGAGTTTGTCGCCATCATGGGGCAATCCGGCTCGGGAAAATCGACCTTCATGAACATCCTGGGTTGTCTGGATGCCGCCAGCGTCGGCAGCTATGAACTGGACGGGCGATCTGTGGCAACCCTTAACCGCGACGAACTCGCGCTGCTGCGCAACCGCACTATCGGCTTTGTGTTTCAAGGCTTCAATCTGCTGCAACGCATGACGCTGCTGGACAATGTCGCCCTGCCGCTGATCTATGCTGGCGTCAAACATGAAGAACGATCCCGCCGCGCCCGCGAGTTGCTGGCTAAGGTAGGACTGGAAGACAAGGCTAATTCGCTGCCCAACCAGATTTCCGGGGGGCAGCAACAGCGCGTAGCGATCGCCCGAGCTCTGGTCAATCGTCCAAGTTTGCTGTTGGCGGATGAACCCACCGGCAATCTGGACAGCCATACCAGCGAAGAGATCATGGCGCTGTTCGAATCGTTAAACAACGAGGGCATCACCATCGTACTAGTCACCCACGAGAATGACATCGCACAACACGCAAAACGTCAGGTGCGCTTTCACGACGGCAGCATCGTCAACGATCAGGCAACCGCACAGGAGATCCCGGCATGACGCTTGCTATGTTAGGGGAAGCGTGGCGCGCGATGGGCGCGAACCGCATGCGTACCATCCTGACCATGCTCGGGATGGTGATCGGCGTCGCAGCCGTGGTGTTGATGATGTCCATCGGCCAGGGCGCGCAATACGCCATCAAACAAACCATCAGCGCGATGGGTAGCAATCTGTTCATCCTGCTCTCAGGCAGCTCTCAAGCCGGTGGCGTTCGTACCGGCAGCGGCGGCGCACTGACTCTGACGGTCAGTGACGCGGATGCGATAGCCGAACTGCCCGGCGTGCAATTTGTCGCACCCATTCATCCTGGCAGCGCGCAGATCGTCTACGGCCCGTCTAACTGGAACACCGCCATCATCGGCAGCACACCGGCCTATCTGGATGCGCGCTCCTGGCCTGTGATAAGCGGCGCCATCTTCACTGCATCGGATGTGCGCTCTGCCACTCGCGTCGCTCTGATAGGACAAACCGCCGCACAAAATCTGTTCGGCGATGAAGATCCGGTAGGTAAAACCATTCGCATCCGCCAGAGTCCATTCATCGTGCTGGGCGTGCTATCCACCAAAGGACAGGGTATGGACGGGCGGGATCAGGACGACACCATCATCATTCCGCTCACCACCGCCCAGCGCATAGTATTCGGCACGGCCTTCCCGGGCACCGTACGCATGATCATGGTGCAGACCGCGACGCAGGAAAATATGCCTATGGTAGAAAAATCCATGACCGAACTGCTGCGACAGCGTCACCGAATCCGGGATGGCATGGATGCCGATTTTTCCCTGCGCAACCTGACGGCTGTGGCCGATTCAGCGGCTGAAAGCACACGCGTCATGTCGCTCCTGCTGGGTGCTATCGCCTCGGTCTCATTGCTGGTGGGCGGCATCGGCATCATGAATATCATGCTGGTGTCGGTGACCGAACGCACTCGCGAGATCGGCATCCGCATGGCCATAGGTGCCAGGGAGCGCGACATCCTGCTGCAATTTTTGCTCGAAGCCATCATCATCTCGGTGGTCGGTAGCGGCATCGGCTTGCTAATTGGCATCGGCGGCGCGCTCTTGACCGAATCGATGACCGGCACCATGGTGATCATCTCGGCCAGTTCGGTGCTGGTGGCGTTTGGCGTAGCGGCCACGGTCGGCATCTTCTTCGGTTTTTATCCGGCAAAAAAAGCCGCCCGCATGGATCCGATCGACGCGCTGCGCTATCAATAAACTACCTGCGACGGCCGGGACGGAAATAATCGGTATTATCGTAATACGACTCAGATTGATTATCTGTCGTCCATCCGGGTATCCCGAGCAGTGGCACCGGCGACAATTCACGGGTATTGCGACAATGATCGGGATCAGCCAGATATTCAGCCAATCGCTCATCCAGATGTGCCAACTGCCTCGGCTGCGACCAGCTGAAAAATTCCGCAACGACGGCCAGCAACAAGCCCTGCCCGGTCATGCCGACATAGGGCTGTAGCGCCTTCTCATACAAGCCGTGACCAAACAGATAAAAACCCATACTGCTCTGCACCTGTTCACGACGTTGCCAGAACAAAGTTTTCCACTGAAAATCACGCAACAAGCCGGCGAGTTCTTCATCGGCGTAAGCAACGATCACGCCAGATTCATCCACCAGTGTACTGGTATCGCGCACCGCACCGCGCTGACTCTCCGTTACCGCATCACTCATCAACGCCTGATAATGACGCAGATTGATCGCTGCCTTGGCGCGGGGGAAAGTCAGCCAAACCCAGGCATTGAGCAAATCATGCCAGTTATCCCGCCGCGTCTGTACCTCACCGGTCAGATAACAGCGCGGTTCGTATTGGGCCTCGAACGCCAGCTTGCCGACACCTTGTTCGACAAAACGCAGCGTATAGCCGGATTCCACCACGATGGGCTGTTGATCAAGCTCTGCGTTCAGCGCCGCCAGGGCCGGAAATCCGTCCGATTGCAGGCGGGAGATGACCGGGTGCAGGGGGGCAAATAGCGGTGAATGCAACAGCGTATCTTTATTCGGATCTGGTAATGGATTCATGGTGTGCATATCAAGCTGATATGGTCACTACTCAACTCACGCCTTCGGTCAACGAGCGTATCAGTTTTTTAGATTTAGCTTGAAAATTCAAAGGATGCGACTGAATAAGCCTGGCGGCATGCTGACGTATCATGGCCGGATCCGGTGGAAACTCGCCGCCTTTCACCGCGAGAATAATTTTATTGACGCTCTCCTCCGTCCCGACCATCGCCACCCGGTCGGAAAAACTGTTGTGGATGCGTTCCAGATAATCGTCAAAATGCGGGTAACCGCCCCATAGATTGACCACCAGAATGCCATCATCCGAGAGCGCGGCGTAACAATCATCGTAAAACTGCTGACTGCACAGGGGAGCTGGCAAACCGCCCGAATCAAAGCCATCGACGATCAGCACATCGGGTCGAACTTGACTCTCTGCCACCCACGCTGCGCCATCGCCCAACTGTATCCGAAACCGTTTGTCATCTTCAGGGATAGCGAACTCGCTGCGCAAGGAGATGACATCCGGATTGATCTCGACCACGGTGATTTCGGTCTGGGGCAGATAGCGGTAACAGTACTTGGCGATAGAGCCGCCACCCAGACCTATCATCGCGACATGCCGGGGCGCGGGTTCAAACAGCAAAAAACTCATCATCGCCCGTGTGTAACCGATCACCAGTTCATCAGGGTTATCCAGATTCATCTCGCTCTGCACCGACATCCCGTCAAAATTTAAGGCCAGTATCCCGTCGCGTTCAGTTAAATAGGGTTTACCGTCGCCAGGTTGAATGTCAGCCGTCCACGCCAGCACCTGTTCGACTTTGTGTTGCATCGCTTTGGCGATATTTTTGATATGTTTGTTTTTAAACTGCATGAGTATTTTTACAACTAATTGATTAAATTAACTAAAATATTTACCCGACAACCGGGCACCCCTAGCCTACGCACGACGGATTGCGCCACTGGCAAAAAAGGAGAACAATCGGCGCAAGTATCATCAGGGAGTGGCCATGCCCCCGCGTATCTTGTTATACATCGCCATCGCTGCCGGACTGAACGGATGCGGAACGGTTGAAATTCGCCAAAAGCCGGGTGAAATCCTCGCCTTCGAAAGCCACGCCTATATCCCGGCGGCGGTCAAGAAAAAGCTCGCCGATGCGCCTAGCTGTTGCGAGTCGCTCGCCCAACTGCCGTACCAAAACATGGCCAGTGCCGGCGTCTTTTCATCTGAAATTAATGTCGAATCTCCCGCTTATCCTTTTGCAACCGGAAAAAGCTTTTTCTCGGCTTATAAAATCAAAGAACTGCCTCGCCCGATTATAGTCGAGGTAGCAAGCTATCTGGCGACCGAACCGGGGACGCTCGCCAACTTACTGAATTTGGGCGGCGGAGGCACCCTGCCCTTTTCTCCGGTGATGTTGATCCTGGATGAACAATTTCACGTACAGCGAACCATAGGACCTACGTCAGCTTTATCCGGATGCGAACTCAATCAAAATGAAGGCGTCTACCTGAACCGTTTCGAAGTTGTAGAACCCCCCGCTCAGGCGAGTTACCTGATTATATTGACGACCAACGCGCTGCTAGAACAGGACGGGGATAAAGTCTGCAAGATAATCCGGCACGGTCTTAGCCCGATCGGCAAACTCTCAGTGACCATCAAAACCATCGATTATCAGGATGGTGAAATGCGCAGCCGTTCGCCGTGGAAGTGGTATCCGGATAAGTCGGGCAATCCCGGCCTGTTCGCGGGATTTTTTCAGGAACCGGGGCTCCTGATACTGGGTAATAGCGCGCTACATTTTCTGGAAGCCGATGAACTGCGCTACGTTGAGCGGCTCAACATTCCCTATATCGACATCATCTCGGCAAAGCAAACGGAACAGTCCGATCGCTATCTTAGCCTCACCACACGCAACGGTTCAGGAACGGGATACACCCGGCACAGCTTTGAGTCATGGGCTATGCGCGGTGAAACCGTAGTCTATGCCTCAACGCTGGTGAGTCAATTGAACACAAAAATCCCGCCTGATACGGTCGTGGAAAAAATCGCTTTTACCGTGCAAAAGAATGAACCGGTGGTGGAATTTCTGGCCCGCGACACGGGTGCTGCCGCCCGAATTGGCGATGCGGCGATGAGTGGCGGCATGGTAACCGCAATTCCATGCGGCGTGTGTCAAACAGGGGCCTGTTCACCCGCCGTGCTGTTGCCCTGCACCGCACTGTTTTCAGTCGGTGCCGTCATAGGTGGTAGCGTAGGTCTAGGCAAAGAACTGATCGCCAGCTTAGATAAGGACGCGCAACAGTCAGCAAGTATTGCAAAGAAAACTAAACAATCCGTCACGCCCATCGTTGAATCGACCCAAAGCAGGCGATTCGATCACACAGCCTTATCCCGCTGTATTGAACAGGAATTGGGCGAGCGATGGCATGATCAGGGGCGCATGGCTGTCCTCTCTGGAATGTCGACAATGGATACGTTTACATCCGCTAACGCTGGTAGCGATCTTGAGGCGCGAGGTTACCAGTATTCGGCACAAAGCAAGATTTTGAAATTTTCACTGGTGCCGGAGGGGCTGGCGACGCCTGAGATTCCCGTACATTTAGTCATCGAGGGGGAAGTTCAGTTAACCCGATTTGCCAGTCATGCGGTCAAGATCGCCACCGTGAGCTGGCAAAGCCCTCCACATAAGCTGCAAGACTGGATCAAAAACGGGCCTGAACTGGCGGGGGATGCGATGAAACAAGGGTGTGATGCGCTGGCCAAACAAATCACAGGGAACAGTCAGCACCTTTGGCAACAGGAATAACTATCAAAACTTAATTAACACATTGATTTTATTGTTAATTTATTGCAAAAAATCAAAATGATACAATAGCACCGCTCAACCCCTTTAAAAAACACCATGAACACCAAGCAAGATGATCCGGAAGATTGCGTTATGTGCCATTGCAGCGGCACCCGGAGAAAAAACATTCAAAACCTGCACGAGCAAGGCATGGATATGGATGCCATTTCCAGATGGACGGGTGCACTTTCAGGTTGTGGCGGCTGTGAATGGGATATTGCAGACTTTCTAAAGGAGCTGACCGCCCCCACTGACGAAAAAAATGGAATCCTGCGTGCCAAAAACTGAAGTGAAATACCTCAGTTATCGTTAAGAGGATGTCGCATAAAAGAATAATTTATTTTCAGCTAACGGATCATTTCCCCCCTTGCAATTTGTTAAACCGTTCTGTGTTCTGTAGACTGTTCATATTCATGCAGTGCAGCAGCAACGCGAACACTCAGACAAAACCGAAAAACATAAAATTTTGATTAAAAATAATTTTTTTAGCTACACGAACTAGCCGCATGACAGGATATAACAGCAAATACGCTGCCATGCTAAAAAAAAGTTTGATGAGTATGCGCTCTAACAGCGCGACGCATCGCAGACATATCCGCAAAGAACTCAACGAAGTGCGCGGATTAATCCCTCTGCTGATGAAACACCGCAATGGCCAACGCTGGAGTGTCACTGAACGCACAGACCTGCTGCGGGATTTGCGCGCCCTGGCAAACTTAAGCCCCTACCTGATTCCGCTGCTGATGCCAGGAGGAATTTTCATCCTGCCTCTGGTTGCCTATTGGATGGACGTCAGGCGTAATCAAAGAAAAAACGCCAGGGAAGACGCCCCGCAATAGCCTTAATATTTACAGGTTATCGCCTGTAAATAATGATGACAGGATTGCAACTTTTCCTATAGTTCGCTAGTCTCATCACCGTTGTTGAAATTATGTATAACTTTCAGGAGTATTCACATGCAATACCAAAATCAATTTGCCAACACCGGCGCACTCGTCAGCGAACAGAACAAGGTGTTGCGCAACACCTATCTGATGCTGGCAATGACCATGATACCGACCGTCATCGGCGCATTCATCGGCCTGTCCGTCAACTTCTCATTCATGGCACAACACCCGATCATGGGTTCACTGCTGATGTTCGGCGCGATGATGGGATTGTTGTTCGCCGTCACAGCACTGCGCAACAGCGTTTGGGGCATCGCAGCCCTACTGGCCTTCACACTGGTCGCCGGCGTATTCTTAGGTCCTATCCTGCAAGTTGCCTTGCACTTAAGAAACGGCGCGCAATTGATCGGCATGGCGGCCGGTGGCACCGGACTGATTTTCTTCAGCCTCGCCACGATCGCAACCGTCACCAAGAAAGATTTCAGCTTCATGGGCAAGTTTTTGTTCATCGGGCTGATCCTGATGGTGGTCGCGTCCCTGGCTAATATGTTCTTTGCGATTCCCGTCCTGTCTCTGACCATCTCGGCAATTGCCATCCTGATCTTCTCAGCTTATATCCTGTTCGATATCAGCCAGATCATCCACGGCGGCGAGACCAACTACGTGATGGCCACCATGACGCTGTACCTGGACATCTACAACATTTTCGTTAATCTGCTCAGCCTGTTGATGGCATTCAGCGGCGAAAAAGACTAATCACTTATCGCATCAGTAAAAAGGCGATCTTCGGGTCGCCTTTTTTATGCCTGTTACATACTGTAAGATTGCACAATGAATAATAAAATGTATACGGGGTCAGGTCTTGCATTAACGCATATGCGTTAATGCAAGACC